>NZ_FNLC01000003.1:300000-494482 GCF_900104065.1 Natronobacterium texcoconense
GCGCACGACGATGTGTATCCGTGGATCCAGAACGCGATTGATGGACCAAACGTCTTGCTCGTGTTCGATTACTATCCGTTACGAGCGCAGTATCTGATGACGAGTAATTTTGGCGTAGACGAAGTTGCTGCTCGAAACGCTATTCAATCACTTATCCGTAGCCCTGCACGAGTCGTCAGCGCCACTGAGACAACACTGCTTGAGGCGTACGAGATCAGTGCCGAAAAAAATCACGATGTGTACGATTCATTCATCGTTGCGCTTGCACGAGCATATGACGCTGATTACTTGATTACGACCGACCGTGATTTTGACGATCTTTGTGAAGATGAGACTGTAAAATATGTCAACCCCATTCCTGGTGAAAAGTGTGAAAAATTGACACAGATCGAGGGATAGTGTAGTCTTCTATGTATGTTTGATCTGTACTGAGCATTCGACCTCCCGTGTTGGTCGCACTCTGACTCGTGCGACATTCGCGCCCTGTATCTTGCACGGACGAGACAGATCTTATCAGAAGTTGATAGAAACAGCGTGCAACATCCAGAGGATTAGTGCAGCACGCCGACTTCATTTGTTCCACGTCAAAATCAGTGGACCATTCGCTCACTACACATGCGCACTGATCACCGTGATCTTCCCTCGACAGGGTGAAAGAAAACGATACTTTACCCACTACACGTGTTTACCAACCAGAGTAGGACAGTAGATCAGGTGAATTGAATTTGTTCATACGTCCGAACTCAATAGCAATGATCATGAATCCACCAACGGCTGTTACGTACACTCCACTGCCAGCGATGAAATAACCCGTAATGCCCCATTCTATGAGAAACCATATCGGTAATATTAGCGCAGTGCCACCCACAATCCCCCGGAAGACACCCGTATTGGTCCTTGGAACACCAAGGAGTAATCCAAGACTGGTAAGACCAACTAGGGAGAGCAGTAGAACCCCCCAAATCTCGAAGCCCGGGTCAAGACCTACTGGGCGTGGTCTAATTTCATGGCGCGTTGCTAATGGATTTGATGTGACCCATGGGAGGTATGCACCTAGCGAAAGTAACCCCAGTCCGAGCCATGTCCCCGCTTGGCGTGAGGAGGTCATAGGGAAAACTAAGTGACAATCCCTTATAGTCTTTCTATCACTTCGGTCTGTGAGTGCCCTGTATTGAGCGACCACCACCTTCCCAAATCGAGCCGAATCCCGTTCGACATTCGCGCCTTGTATCTTGCAGAAGTGTAGCAAACTGTCGATTATCTGCCGGTAGAGTCGTGCGAGATACAGCGGATGATTTGTAGCAACGTACGACGGTTGGCGGACGCCATGACCGACCTCGAAGGCTGTGTACACCACAGTACGTCAGGCATGCATTTTGTGTGACGAGGCTGGCACAGTATACTCGAGACTACCGACCCTCGAACTCGGGATCGCGACCCTCCATGAACGCGGTGGCGCCTTCCTCGTGGTCGTGGGTGGCGAAGACGGCCGCCTGTGCCGCCGCTTCGTTATCCTGTGCGTCCCGCAGGGAGGTGTCGTACCCCTGTTCGATGAGTTTCTTCGAGGTCCGGAGCGCCACCGTCGGCCCCGTCGCGATCGGCTCGATGAACTCGCCGGCACGGGCCTCGAAGTCCACCTCGAAGACGTGGTTGAACAGCCCCAGTTCCTCGGCTGCTTCGGCGTCCAGCAGTTCGCCGGTGAAGACGAGCTCTTTGGCCTTGCTGACGCCGACCTGCCGGGGGAGGAGATACGAGGTGCCGGTATCGATCGCGAGGCCGACCTGCCGGAAGCCGAAACTGAGGCGGGCCTCCGCGGAGGCGAGCGTGATGTCGGCAGCGATAGCGAGGTTCGCGCCCGCTCCGTAGGCGATGCCGTCGACCTTCGCGATCGTCGGCAGGTGGAACTCGGCGATAGCACGGACCGCACGGCTCGTCTCGTGCTGGATGCGTTCGACGGCCTCGTGTAGCTCGGCGGCACCGCTCATCAGTTCGGCCATCGCGGTGACGTCCCCGCCCGAACAGAAGGTCCCCTCCTTGCCTGTGATCACGAGACAACGGACCTCCTCGGAGTCTTCGGCCTCCTCGACGGCATCGACGATGGCCGCCGACATCTCCGTCGTAAGCGCGTTGCGGTTGTCCGGCCGATTCAGCGTGATCGTCGCGACTCCCTCCTCGATGTCGAGTTGTACTGCGTCGCTCATATTACACATCCACGTGCGAGGGCAGCGACTTAAATCATTCCCCAATAACCAACCATTGTTTATGTATTCTGTATATTTGCTAACAATGGAAGGTTCGAAGCCAGAATAACTGTATCTGCTCAGACGATCGACCGGAGGACGTGGATCGATATCACGGGGATGGAGCCGCAGAGCCCGAAGCGAAGGGACCGAAATCCGTATCGGGGTATTCGGGTAGCAACGCACCGTCGGCTATCCTTCGGGCGACGAGAGCCGCGCACGGACGGTGTCGACGACCGACTCCTGGGACGGCCGGGCGTCGACGAGCGTAACGATACCGAGCGCGCGTGTCTCGGCTTCGCGGATCGACAGTCCGGACTGCAAGACGAGTTCCAGCGGCTCCTGATTCCACCGACAGCCGGCCGTCGCGTAATGGGCGTCGGCGTACCAGTCCTGAAAACGGGCAAGCGGACCGACGTCGCTCCGGCCGTGCTCGAACAGCAAAATTTGGCCACCGGGTTTACACACCCTGTCCATCTCCTCGAGCGCAGCCACCGGCTCCGGAAACGTACAGGTCGACAGCGACGAGATCACGGTGTCGAAGCTGTCGTCGTCGAACGCGAGGTTCTGGGCGTCCATCCGTCGAACCGTCCCGTCGACCGCGAGGCCCTCGAGTCGATCCTGTGCCCGCGCCAGCATCTCCGGGCTGATATCGATCCCGACGACCTCGACGTCCGAGGGAAGATACGGGAAGTTGACCCCCGTTCCGCAGGCGACGTCGAGGACCTGCCCCGATGCGTCACCGAACAGTTCCCGCCGGTAGCGGCCGGTGAGCCGCCGGTCGAGCCAGTCGAGCCGCTCCATCCAGGGCGCACACTCCGCGTACGCCTCGCGGATCTCCTCGAGCGACATGGGGCGAGGGCCGGCCGGATCTCCGGCAGTAGTTGCGTGTGAACACATACCAAATAATTCGGTCTCGAGGATTATAGAGCCCCAGGGGCACTGTCGATAGTTTTACTGGAACCAGCGACATACTGGTTGAATGACTGCCATGTCCCCGCTTCGAACCCTCCGCGAAGGCCTCGGCGACGACTCGTTGCGCGTTGCGATCTACCTCGGGCTCGCGACGGTTCCGTTTACCGTCGCGCTCTCGTGGGACCCGGTCTCGGACGGCGTCGTCAACATCGGCGGCTCGATTTCGGGTGAAGCCTTGCTCCTCGCCGGACTGATCGTTGGCTACTACTATCACGACCGGCCGACCGAAGCGAAACGCGCCGGGATCTGGGCCGGACTCGCAGGTTCGATCGGAACGGTGATCGTCTTCGGGGCCAACTCGAGTGCGGCGGTCGCGTCCGCATCCTGGCCGTGGTCGGCGGCAGCCGTCGTCCTGACGCTCGCTGCCGTCGGATTCGGCGTCGGGTTCACCGTCCTCCTCACGACGGTCGTCGCGATGGGACTCGATTGGGTGCTGACGCGACTCGATCGGAACCGACGAACGGCGGAGTCGAAACCGGGAGACAACACGTCGAAGTGGTGGATCGCACTCGCCGTCTACGCGGTGGTAGCACCGGTCGCGCTCGGCTACCTGTTCGGCATTGCTCCCGAAAGTGACGCCAGCGTACTCCTCAGTGTTCTACTGGTGTTTTCCGTCGTGATACTCTCGTTGCCGACGCTGGTCGCACTGTTCGTCGACGCGACCGCACCCCGGTCGGACTGGCTCCCGAACGTGTGGCTGTACGTCGGCGGACCGATCGTCGCTGGCGTACTCGTCTACCTGTTCGCCACCGTCCGTGGCTGGGGGTTTCCACCTGGATACGGCCAGTACGCGTTCCTCACCGCACTCTGGGTGGCGACTGCCGTCTACCTCGTGAACAGGCGTCGCCACCGCACGGACGGTCCCCGATACGGTAACGCAGCGTAGCCGAACTCGAGATCAGTACTCCCGGACCTCGCACCCGTCGTCCGTTCCCACGTACGTCGCGTCCGCCAGATCGACGAACAGACCGTGTTCGACGACGCCCGGAACGCTCGAGAGTCTCCCCGCCAGTTCCGCTGGATCGTCGATCGCTCCGAACTCGCAGTCCAGCACGAGATTCCCGTTGTCCGTCACGACGGGGCCATCCTTGTGCTCGGCGTCCCTGAGCGTCGGTTCGCCGCCCAGGTCACGAACTCGATCTTCGACGACCGTGTGGGCATCCGGGAGCACCTCGAGCGGCACCGACCGCTCGAGTCGGTCCGCGAGCTTCGAGGGATCTGCGACGACGACGAACCGCTCGGCCGCCGAATCGACGAGTTTCTCGCGGGTGTGTGCCGCCCCGCCGCCCTTGATGAGCGCGCCGTAGGCGCTCGAGTCGGGGTCGTCGACGACCTGGTCCGCGCCGTCGATCGCGAGGTCGACCGTCTCGACGGCGTCCAGCGTCGTCAGCGGGATGCCCACCTCGAGTGCGAGCTGTCGGGACTGGAAGGAGGTGGGGATGCCCTGCACCTTGAGGCCGTCCGCGACTGCCTCGCCGATCGCCTCGATCGCGTAGGCGGTCGTCGAACCGGTTCCGAGGCCGACGACGAAGCCGTCCTCGACTTCTTCGGTGGCGCGTTCGCCCGCCCGTCGTTTCGCTTTCGCACTGGCACCCTCGGTCTTCATGATTCGTGAGGCGTGGGGCGAACGGAAAAGCGTTGCCGGTTATCATCGGCAGGAAGCCGAAGGCGTCGCGTCGAACGAGTAACTCTGAGACTTCAACCATATAACAAGTGGGTGCGAACGAATCGGTATGTCGCCCCCCACTCGCCGGACTGTTCTCGCCTCGTGTGCTACTAGTTCGCTCGTAACGGGTGGGTGTGTCGGGTCGGGAAGCGAACGTCAGGGCACGATTACGCTGTGTGACGTCAGCATCCACAACCGCCACGAAGAACCGATCGAGGTCGAAATTCGCGTTCGCGAGGACGAGACGATCGTGGCCGAAACGGCCGGCGAGATCGAACCCGCCGACGAAGAGGTCAGGGACGGAACCGAAACCGCGGTGTTCGATGGGGTGACTATCCCGAACGGAGAATTACCGGACGAACCGGGAGAGTATCACGTCCGGATGCGAATCGCCGGGAAGGAGTGGCGGGAGATGCGCACCAGAGACATCGGTCCGAGGATCGAGACGGACCACGTTACGATCGATGGGAGAATAGAACGACAACAGCGAGGAGAAACCGAACGAGAGCCCCATCTGGTACTCGGGACGGTTTTGCACTCGGACGGGTGTCCAGACGAGTGAGCGGTCACCGGCGGATCGACCAACCGACGCCGACAGCCGTCAGCGCGCCGACGCCCGCGAGAAGCGACTCGAACAGGAGTCGGACGTGGCCGAGCCACGGGATCCGGAACGAGGCCTTGCCGAGGATCCAGTCGGGTGCGACGACGTTCGTATCGCCATACTGGTACTCGACTGCTTGATCGTAGGCACCGTTGGCGTCGCCTTTCGTCACGAACCCGTCGTGGGATGCGGGACAGGCAGCCAGATCCTCGCAGTCGTTTCCGTTCAGGTACTCGTCGTTTGCTGAGGTCTCGACCCAGTTCTCGCCTTCTTCGACCCAGAAGTGAGCACGGTGAATGATCGGCGTCTCGGCTGGATCACCGTTGGGCGCGAAGATGACGACGTCACCCGGCTCACCGAACGTCTCGTGGCCGCCTTCCTGCTCGTCCTCGAGTGTGACGACGCCGGTATCGCCGATCGCACCGTCGCCGGCGAATCGCTCCTCGTCGACGACGAAGACGAGGTCGCCAATCTCGGCGTTCGGTTCCATACTGCCGCTTTCGATCGCGACGAACGGCGGCCAGACGCCACTGACCGCGAACAGCAGGGCGGCGACGACCGCGACGACCGCGACGGCGGTGACGACGTCTCGAGCGAGTGTGAGCACGAAATCGTCGTCCGACGAATCGGCTGGAGGGTCATCGGCACGGGGATCGGACATCGACGCTCGGTACGACGCCCCCATCAGTCAAGTTTCCGACTCGAGCCCCCGTTTGGCTGTACCTTTTTTGCCGGCTCCGTGGTCGGACACCCATGGATACGGGGACGGCAGTTAGCCTCGAGGACGTCCGCAAGACCTACCAGCTCGGCGAGCCGGTACACGCACTCGACGGCGTCTCCCTGACAGTACCGCGTGGCTCGTACACGGCGATCATGGGACCAAGCGGCTCCGGGAAGTCAACGCTGATGAACCTCGTGGGCTGTCTGGACACGCCGACTGCGGGCACCGTGATCGTCAACGATACCGACGTGACGACCCTCTCGGACCGCGAACGAACCAGCCTCCGGGGGACCGAGGTCGGGTTCGTCTTCCAGACGTTCAACCTGATGCCGCGGCTGACCGCACTCGAGAATGTCGCGCTTCCGCAACTGTTCCAGGGGGCCAGCAAGAACGAGCGTCGCGAACGCGCTCGCGACCTCCTCGCTCGAGTTGGACTCGCGGACCGCGAGGACCACCTCCCGAACGAACTATCGGGTGGTCAGCGCCAGCGGGTCGCGCTGGCTCGAGCGCTGGTGAACGATCCGGCGCTCGTGCTGGCGGACGAACCCTCGGGGAACCTGGATACGGAGACCGAAGCCGACGTGCTCGACCTCTTCGCGGAGTTTCACGACGCCGGGACGACGATGGTCGTCGTCAGCCACGAGCGCCACGTCGCCGAACGCGCCGAGCGGATCGTCCATCTGCTCGACGGGAAGATCGAACGGATCGAAGAACTCGACGAATCAGGTGACGCCGACGCGGAGCCGAGGGACCGCTCCTGATGGATCCACTCGAGCACCTGCGACTCGCGTGGCGTTCGATTCAGGGTCACAGACTCCGATCGGCGCTGACGACGCTGGGTGTTATCATCGGTATTGCCGCCGTCATCGCCTTCGTGACCCTGGGTGCGAGCCTGCAGGCCGGCATCGTCGGCGACATCAGCCCCGACGACCAGCGCAATCTCTACGGCTGGGCCGCCGACCCCGACACCGAGGGTGGCCCGCTCGCGGGCGCTCAACCCGTCGTCAGCGAGTCGGACCTGGAGAACGTCGAGGAACTCGAGGACGTCGACGCCGCGTACGGGTACGCGACGATACAGAGCCAGGCGGTCTCCGACGGCGAAGAAGAGGTCGCCCAGGGCGACGGGGTGATCGCGTCGGGACCGTCCTACGTCCGCGAGGACAGTCTCGAGGAGGGCAGACAGTTCGAGATGGGCGAACGCGAAGCGGTCGTCAACCCGGCCGCGGCGGGCCAGTTCGAGGAGAACGTCAGCGTCGGCGACGAACTCGAGCTTACGTTCCTCGCCGGCCAGAGAGCAACGGTCGAGGTGGTCGGGATCACCGACACCTCCGAAGGATTGAGCCCGTTCGAGGGGTTCGAGTCCTCGCCGCGGATCTACGTGCCGACGGATCCCTACTACGTCGAGCAGACTGGCGGACTGGACCTCGGGACTGGAGACGACGAGGGCGTCGATCTCGACGACGAAAACGGTGAGACTCGCTTCCTCGCCGTCGTCGTCGAAGCAGAGTCGCCAGCCCAGGAAGACGTCGACGCCGCCCGCGACGCCGCGGTCGATTACCTCGAGAGCGCCGACGCCGACGCGAGCGAGTTCCTCGACGAGGATCTCGCGGTCACCTTCCAGACCAGCACGGAGTTGCTCCAGCAGTTACAGGACGTACTCGACCTGCTGCAGAACTTCATCGTCGGCATCGCGGCCATCTCGCTCGTGGTCGGTTCGATCGGCATCGCGAATATCATGCTGGTCTCGGTCACCGAGCGAACCCGCGAAATTGGCATCATGAAAGCCGTCGGCGCGCAAAACCGGGACGTCCTCGGACTCTTCCTGACCGAAGCGATCGTCCTCGGGGTGGTCGGCGCGATCCTGGGGACGGCGCTCGGACTTGCCGTCGGCTACCTCGGCGCGTGGTACGTCGACCTCCCGCTCGTCTATCCGCTCGAGTACGTCGCACTCGCGATTGCGGTCGGGATCCTCGTGGGCGTGTTCTCGGGGCTGTACCCGGCCTGGCGAGCGGCGCGGACGGATCCGATCGATGCGCTCAGACACGAGTAACACAAGACACATATTCTCCATGTTACATCACCCGGTATGCGACGCCGTCAGGTCCTCGCGGCGGCCGCCGGAACGGGGATCGGCTCCCTCGCCGGCTGTCTCGAGGACGACTGCCCTCCACGATCGAACGCCGAAACGCCGCCCGACGGCTGGCCGGTGCCGGGATACAACGCGGCAAACGCCGGAATAACCGCCGATTCGACCCTCGGTACCGACGTCGACTCGCCGGACGAACCGAAATCACTCGATCGATGGCGCTTCGACGCCTGGGAGTACGACGACGAAATCCAGGGCGGTGCGACCGCTCCTGTCGTCGACGACGAGCGAGTTTACTTCGCGTACGGGCACCCGAGCTACGGTCCGGATCCCGAAGGCGGTGCGCTGTTCGCCCTCGAGGAGTCGACCGGCGAACTCGAGTGGGTCTACACCTTCGGGACGAACGCAAGCGGTGCGCCCGCACTCGTCGGCGACGGCATCCTCGTCGGGGATGCAAACGGTACCTTTCGCCGTCTCGAACGGGAAACCGGCGACCTCGTCTGGGAAACCGACCTCGAGAGCGCGGTTCGGACGCCCGTAGTCGCCGACGGTCGGTGTTACGTCCAGTGCGCTGACGGCCGCGTCGTCGCCGTCGACGTTGCCTCCGGTGAACGGTGCTGGACGGCCCGGTACGGCGGCTTTCTCGGACGGTTCATAGGTGGCGAGTGCGAGACCGGAGGGCGACCTGCGATAACCGACGACGCAGTCGTCGTGACCACCGGCGTCGAAGGCGATCCGAGGGATCGGACCGTCGTTCGCGTCCTCGAGCGAGAGAGCGGCGACGAGCGGTGGGAACTCGAGATCGATGACGGGCTGTATGGTCCGCCGCGATCCCCGGTCGTCGACGAGGGAATGATCTTCGTCGCCGTCCCGAATCGGCTGATCGCGTTCGATCTCGAGGGAGAACGCGAATGGTCCTTCGCGACCGGTTTTCGCGAGACGAGTGCACCCGCCGTCGACGGGGATACCGTCTACTGCAACGCGAAAAACGCCTACGCGATCGACCGAGAGAGCGGCGAGGAGCGGTGGCGACACGTGAATCTCGCTCCGGATGATTCCTGGCAGAGCTCCAAACGCGTCCCCCTGGTCGCCACACCAGCAGTCGCCGACGGCGTCATCGCAGCCGCTTTCGGCGCACTCGATGCCGCGACCGGTGATCACCTGTGGGGAGACGTCGGGAACGACGAGGACAGCGACTACTTTCCAGGAGCGATCCGTGGGCCGCCGATACCGATCGAAGGACCTGCGATCACAAACGGTGCGCTGTACGCGACGACGACCAGCGGCCGACTCGTGAAGGTGGAGCCATGAGAGGGAGACGTGCCTTCCTCGCCGCAGGCGCCTCGAGCGTGGTCGCATCGCTCGCCGGTTGTTTCGACGAGGTAAGGGGTGCCCTCGAACCGCTCGAGGGCGAGGTCGACGTCGATCCTGCAAGCGCCGTCGACGAAGACGCGTGGTCGGTCGTCCACGGCGATCCCGGGAACACCCGATCGGTGCCGGCCGACGCCGTGCCGGAACTTCCGCTGTCGATCGAGTGGCGTGAACCCTACGAGACCCACGTCGGCCACGTTCGCCCGGTGTCGGATGGGGAGATCGTGATCGGTACCGACTGGGACGAGGAACTGTTCGCGATCGACGCGGACTCGGGCGAGCGACTGTGGACGGCGACCGATCCGGCGTTCGAGCCGCGATCGGCGCCGGTAATCACGGACGAGGCGGTGCTGATCGGGTCGCGGTCCGCGCTGTGGGCGTTCGACCGTGACGGCGGGGAGCGACTGTGGCGAACCGACGACTCCCTCTCGCTCGGCACCTTCGACAGCCATCCGAACGCCGACGGGGACCTCGCGATCGGCGGAACGCCGCTGGGCGTCGCCGCATACGACCTCGAGACGGGCGAACGCCGGTGGAGACGGCAGATCGGGCTCCAGTCGCGGACCGAACCAGCGATCCACGGCGAGACGATCTACCTCGGCGGCGGGGATGCGACGCTGCACGCACTCGAGAGCGAGACCGGTGAGTGGCGGTGGCGGACCAACGCCGACACCGAGATTCGTGCCGGTCCCGCGGTAACCGACTCACGGATCTTCGTCGGGACGGACGACGGTACGCTGATCGCGTACGACCACGACGCAGAGCAGCTGTGGCGAACCGATCTCGGCGAAGGGCGGGCCGACGAACTCGCGGTCGGGAACGGAGTCGTCTGCGCGGCGACGGAAGACGACGCGCTCACCGCCGTCGACCCCGCCAGCGGCGACCGCGCCTGGCGGTCCCAGCGGTACGTCTCGACGTACGCGAACGGGCCAACCGTCGGCGGTGGCCTGGTGTTCGGAACCGTCCAGAGCGACGACGTGCGCCACAGCCGCGGAGGAGAAAGAATCGGTGCGTTCGACGCCGAGACGGGCGACCTCGAGTGGGAATCGGAGGAAACCGGACTCGAGAACGGGCCAGCGATAGTCGACGGAGGGCTCTACGTGACGGGACGAATGGACCGGGAGTCCACCGTCGCAAAACTCTCCTGACGGTTACGTGTCTTCGTCTCCGTCGGTTTCGGTCTGCTCGTACCACCGCGTATCGTCCTCGAGTACCCGGTCGGTCTCGTCTCGAGTGTCGGCACGACCGGCCGCGGAATCGGTGCGGTCGACGAACGGTTCGTCCGGATCGGTGTACGAACGTTCCGCACTGTAGCGGTCGTCGACGGATTCCGGCCGTCCCTCCCGCGGAACCGACGGTTCTTGGTTGGGAGGTGTTGGTTCTTCCATACCGATCGTCCGGCGCGTGTTCGCCCGTTTCTGTGGATACTCTCGTGCCAGATACGACCCGAGGTAACCACCGACCAGCGAGAGGCCGACGGTATAGAGCGCGGCGAACGTCCCGAGGACGAGCAAGGCGAAGACGACGAACGCGACGCCCTCGACCGGAGCGGCAGCGACGCCGATCGCGAAGCCGAAGAAAGCGAAGAGAGCCACTGCACCGACAGCGAACGGGAGGAACGCGATCAAGCCGGCCAGCGCACCGACGACCGCCCCGTCACGGCCGTCCGGCCCCTCGAGAAAGCCGGCGGCGGCACCGCCGATGACGGTCGAGAGCGGGATAAACGAGAGGACGATGCCGACGACGGCACCGATGATCGCGTGGATGAGAGTCCGGCCAGTCACCATACTGGTTCGACGACGGGCAGGAAGAAAAGTCTCTGTGATCGTTCACGAAGAGACCGCTGGAAACGCGGCCTCAATCGGCTACCTGCGATTCCAATTCTTCCACGGTCGACTCCGTTTCGTCCGACGCGTCAGCCGTCTCGGGTTCGGTGTCCGACTCGAAAGCGAGTTCGGAGTCTCCGGTCTCGCCCCGTGCGAGTTCGGCGAAATCGGCATCCCCGTTGACTTCGTCGGCAAGGATATCGACGGCTTCGACGAAGACGGCGACGATCAGGGGCCCGACGACGATTCCGATCGCTCCCAGCGTAAAGAGCCCGCCAGTGAACCCGACGAAGTAGAGGCTCCCGGGAAGTCCGGCGGAGCGGCGAGCGAGACGCGGACGAATGCCGACGTCGGGGAACCAGGCGATGAGTGTGACCCCGAGGACGCCGACGAGGACCGCAGCGGCGAGTTCGCCCGCTGCGACGTGGTAGATGACGATCGGTGCAATGAGCAGGCTGGGGCCGATGATCGGGACGAACTGCAAGATTGCGGCGAAGAGCGCGAGGGTAAACGCCATCTCGTAGCCGAGCGCCCAGAACAGCGGGTAACCGATCAGAAGCGTCGCGACGGACGTCGCGAGTTGGAGGACGTAGATCGCGTACAGCGTCTCTCGAGCCCGACGCGCCAGGGCGTAGACGACGTCTCTGTACTCGCGTGGAACGGGAGCGACCGCGGCCTGTCCCGCGGCATCGCCCTTGAGCAAGATCGCAAACAGCAGGATGACGAACAGCGCGAACTTGATCGCGAGCACCGGCAGCGACGAAGCGATCGAGACGGCGACGTCCTGCAGGTAGCCGATTACGAGCGTCTGGACCTCGGCGACCTCGATGACCAACGTCTCGTCGAGCACTGTCACTGGAATCTCCCGTGGCAGTCCCTCGATGATCGCGATTATCTCCTCGAGTCGGAAGTACAGCGTCGCGAAGATCGGCGAGAAGACGGCGATTGCGCTGGCGAACCCGATCAGGGTCGCTGCTACGGCCGCCAACCGTTCGGAGAGACCGCGCCTGTCCAGCCAGTTTTTGACCGGCAAGAGGACGTACGCGACCGTCAGTGCAAGCATGATCGTACCGAGTACCTCGAGAAGAATCGCACCGGTCAGAATCCCGAGTGCGCCGACGACACCCGCCAGGACGTAGCGGCGAGTACTTGTCCCACCCACGTGAGGGTCCTCGTCCGGATCCGATTCCGGATCGTGGACGCCCCCGTTCGCGTTCGCTGTCACACAGGTGAATCTCAGTGGAAGGATAAAGTCCTTCGGTCGGGTCGATGGGCCTTCGAACTATCCGAGTATGCCGAAAAACTCGTTAGACAGGTCTCGAAGGTATAGTGTTAGGTGTACTAGTGTCATTCGTGTCGAACATATAGGGTAGTGTTCGTATACCACTTACTGGATTCGAGTACGATTTCGCCCCATATTGGGGATAGTCGTACGTATTCAGGGACGGTTCGGACGATATAGGAGGAATATGTGATACACATACTCGATATACCCGGCCAAACCGGAGTGTCGGGCCGCAATTATCGATACCTGGTTCGTTATAGACAGCGTGGCATGACCGGTCCGAGAAGTGTATGGAACATACATATGATTTTTTATACTACACGGAAGCAGCTAGTATGTTTAGATATTTCGAGATAGGTCGTAAACGCGGCTCACGGGCGAGTGATAGCCTTCGTTCTTCGCCACTGCCCTGATACTCGAGCACCTACACTCTCCATTTCCGTCTGCAAGCACAGTGATAGCGACGTATCTGGACCGGCAGCCTGTGTTCGCGAGCGGCCGTTCACCGATAGGGGAACACGAGAGTAGCCGAAAGTTAAATTACAGGTGTACATATGTAATCACAGACGTACAGCCACGAACAGACAGATGGATTTCCGAGTATACCGGAATAAACTTCGTGCATCGCCACCCCGATTGACGTCATTGCTGCCCGATTTGGTCCGATACAAGGACTACCGAACGGAATTCGGACCCCACGATCGAAAGGCAGTCTCCTCGAGGATCTCGCAGTCGCCTCGAGCAGACGATAGACGAGGAGTCGAAAACGGATCGAACACGAGACGAGATGTGACGATAGAAGGGACGACCGGACGAGTTCGCGTACGACTCAGCCCGTTCAGTCGAAGAAGCGTCCGGTAAACTCGGAAGAAATGCCCTGTTATTGGGTTACGGAAGCGTCCCTGAGCGACCGAGCCGTCGACCGCGCTATGCTGATCCCAGGGGAGCGAACGCCTCGATCGTCGGTTCGGCTACCTCGTCGGCGGCCTGTTCCGGGATCGTGATCAGCGGTCGATCGACGATGGTCTCCGAGACGAGAGTTCGAAGCTTCTCGCGTGCCTGTTCGGGCGTGCCGGCGACGCCGAGTTCGTCGACCATCTCGTCGGTGACGAGGTCGGCAGCCTCGCTGCGGTTTCCGTTCTGCCAGGCGTCGGCGACGCGTTCGACGCGATCCGGGAACGCGGTCGCGATGGCGTTCCGGTAGCCGTCGGCGCTGCCCGCGTAGTAAGCGATATGGCCTCTAACGGCGTCGTAAGCCGTCTCGGGATCGTCGCTCACCGCTGCAGGGACGTACGGAGCGATCGTGATCGCGTCGGGGTCGCGGTCGCGCTCTCGAGCGGCATCCGCGACGACCTCGAACGCGTCGTCGAGCCCGGAAAAGGGGATATTGTGCGGGATCCAGCCGTCACAGAGCCGGCCCACGACGCGTCTGTTTGCCGACCCGAGCGCTGCCTGGTAGATCGGGATCTCCCTGTCCAGCGGCGGAACGCCGGTGACCGAGACCAGTTCGCCGTCGTAGGAGACCGGTTCGTCGCCCGTCAGAATCCGGCCGACTACCTCGATCGTCTCGTGGGACCGGCGAATCGGCCGCTCGAAGTCGATTCCGTGGACGTTCTCGATGGCGGTCGGCGTACTCGTTCCCAGTCCGAGCGCGGCGCGACCGTCCGAGACGTCGTCGAGCGTCGCCGCCGTCATCGCGAGGACGGCCGGACTGCGCGAAAAGACGTTGACGATCGCGGTCCCGAGTTCGACGGTGTCCGTTCGCGTCGCGATTTCGGTGAGTTTGACCACCGAACTCGTTCCCCAGAGTTCGCCCATCCAGACGGAGTCGTATCCCAGTTCCTCCGCGGTGACAGCGAGGTCCGTCGGATCGTGTGCGGCAATTCGTGGAACGACCAGACCGAGGTGCATACGCAACCGTGTGACGTGGTACGGTAAACCAGTATCGCTGTCGGCAGCGCAGTCGTGCGCTATCGACCGACGAACTCGGGGTCGCCGTCACCGAAGAACGCCTCGAGTCCCCGTTCGTAATCCTCCGTTTGCGCAGCCTCGGCGAGGGCGTCGGCTTCCGCCGAGAGGTGGCCTTCGAGTCCGTGTTCGTAGCTGTCGGTCAGCAGCCGCGTCAGGGCTCCGAGTGCCTGTGTCGGGCCGGATGCGATCTCCGTCGCGAGTTCCTCGAGTCGTTCGTCGAACTCGCCGGCGGGAGCGACCTCGGTGGCCAGTCCGAGGTCGACGGCCTTCTCGGGGCCGATCGGTTCGTCCCGGAGGACGATCTCTTTCGCGGTCCGGAGTCCGACCAGCCGCGGGAGGAAGAACGTCGACCCGCCGTCGCCAGTGAGTCCGATGCCGGGATAGGCGAACTGCAGCGTCGCGTCCTCACCGAGGACGACCAGGTCAGGCATCAGCGCGAAGCTGAAGCCGATTCCGGCCGCGGTGCCGTTCACACCGCCGACGACCGGCGTCTCCGTCCGATGGAAGTGGACGATCGCTTCGTGGGCGCGGCTTGCCAGTTCACGGAGGCGCGGCGCGTCGGAAGCGTCGCCCTCGAGTTGCGAGAGGTCGGCACCCGAGCCGAAAAAGGGCCCCTCGTGCGTGAGGACGATACACCGCGTCTCGGGGTCGTCGCCGAGCGTCGACGCGACCGAAGCGAGTTCGTTCGCCATCTCGAGGGTGAGTGCGTTCCGGCCGGCAGTGCTCTCGAGCGTTACCGTCGCGACGCCGTCGTCGTGATCGACGGACAGGTTCTCGTAGGTCGACATACAGGTCACGGGTTCGTCACGCCGAAGGTAATCCTTGTCCATCGACGGCGGAAGCTGAACGATGCGTCCCTCGAGATCGGATTCGCTATCCGATCGTGGGGACATCGTACGCTTTAGTATCCGACTCACGAATGTCGGGGCATGGAACTCACGAACGAGCAGGAACTCATCCGGGATACGGTCCGCGATTTCGTCGCGAACGAGGTCGGCGAGGACGTCCGGGAACTCGACGACCGCCAGGAGTTCCCCGAGGACGTCTGGGACGGCCTCGCGGAACTGGACTTCACAGGGATGACCGTCCCCGAGGAGTACGGCGGCCTGGACGTCGACGAGGTCACCTACAGCATCGTCAACGAGGAACTGGCCTACGGCCACCTCGCGGTCGCGACCGCGCTGTCGGTTCACTGTCTCGCGACCTCCTGCATCCGACAGTTCGGCTCCGAGGAGCACAAAGAAGAGTGGCTCCCGAAGATGGTCGACGGTCGACCCGTCGGCGCATTCGCTCTGTCGGAACCCCACGCGGGCTCGAACCCTGCCGAGATGAGTACCGAGGCGCGACTCGACGAGGACGCCGGCGAGTACGTCATCAACGGCAAGAAACAGTGGATCACGAACGGCGAACGCGCCGGCGTCGTAATCCTGTTCGCCAAGACCGACCGCGACGACCCGGACACCGTCACCCAGTTCCTCGTGCCGAAAGACGTCGACGGCCTCGAGGTCGGCAAGAAGGAGGACAAACTCGGCCTGCGGGCAAGCGACACGACGACGCTGATCTTCGACGACGTCCGCATCCCCGAAGAGAACCGGCTGACGGAGGTCGGCGCAGGGCTGAAGGCCGCGTTCTCGATCCTCACGGGCGGCCGGATCGCCATCGCGAGCCAGGCTGTCGGTGTCGCACAGGCAGCCCTCGACGCTGCAGTCGCGTACGCCAACGAGCGCGAACAGTTCGGCCAGCCGATCATCGAACACCAGTCGATCGGCCAGAAACTCGCGGACATGCAGACGGACGTCCAGGCGGCTCGACTGCTCACTCGAGACGCCGCAGGCAAGAACGAAGACGGCGTCGACCCGATGTCGGCGGCGATGGCGAAGTACTTCGCCAGCGAGACGGCCGTCGACGTGGCGAACGAGGCCGTCCAGGTCCACGGCGGCTACGGCTACACGAAGGACTTCGACGTCGAACGCTACTACCGCGACGCGAAGATCACGACGATCTACGAGGGAACGAGCGAGATCCAGAAGAAGATCATCGCTCGCCATCTCAAGGAGTAGAGCCGTACTTAACACGGAATGGCGCACGCTGGCAGTCAGCCGAGCAATAGCGAGGCTGCCTGATAAAATCGTGCGAGGGATGAGCGAGTGAACACCGCGAACGAGCGAATCGGCTGGGGAGGGTGTGGTGACTCCCTGTTGTCACGATAGCAGGACGCTTCGTTCCGACGATCACCTCAAAGACACCGATCCATGCACCTCGAGGACGCTGATCCACGTACCTCGAATACGTCTGGTACACGAGTATCTGTAGCAAGCGGTAGCGCCACGAAAACAGGTGTCTGAATCCTCAACAGCGCCGACTAGTCGTACTCGTAGAACCCCTTCCCCGTCTTCTTGCCGAGTTCTCCCGCCTCTACTTTGCGCTTGAGGAGGTAGGCCGGCTTGTACCGGTCGCCCAGTTCCTCGTGGAGCGTCTCGGAGGCGTGCAGACAGACGTCCAGTCCGATGTGGTCGGCAAGCGTCAGCGGCCCCATTGGGACGTTCGTTCCGAGTTCCATTCCTGCGTCGATGTCGTCCTTGCTCGCGACGCCCTCGTCGTAGGCGCGGATGCCCTCGTTGATCCAGGGCATGAGGATGCGGTTCGTGACGAAACCGGGTTTGTCGTCGGACTCCCAGGTCGTCTTCTCGAGCGCCGCCGAGAAATCGTGGGCGAAGTCGACGACCGCGGGATCGGTCTTCTCGCCGACGACGACCTCGACGCCCTCCATGATCGGGACGGGATTCATGAAGTGGAGGCCGACGACCTGCTCGGGTCGGTCGGTCGCGCTCGCGATCGAGGTGATCGAGAGCGTGCTCGTGTTCGTCGCCAGCACGGCGTCGTCGTCCGTGACCTCGTCCAGATCCCCGAAGATGTCTTTCTTTACCTCGAGGTTCTCGACGGCGGCCTCGACGACGACGTCGCAGTCCGCGAGGTCCGCGAGGTCGGTCGTCCCCTCGATCCGGCCGCGGATCGTCTCGGGGTCGTCCTCCAGGGCGTCCTTGCCGTCGAGGCGCTCGAGACTCGAGTCGATCGAGTCGAAGCCGCTCTCGACGAACTCCGCTTTGATGTCCCGCATCACGACGTCGTAGCCGTTCGTGGCGGCGACCTGTGCGATACCGCTTCCCATCGTACCCGCGCCGACGACGCCGACGCGGTCTACCGTCTCGAGGTCCATCAGAGAATCCTGTTCTCACGACGATAATAAGTGTGGCGCTCCCCCGAAGCGGGATCAGCCGTGTTTTTCCTGTTCCTGCTGCCGCAGTTCGACCCGTCGGATCTTGCCACTCGAGGTCTTGGGTAGTTCGTCGACGAACTCGATGCGCCGCGGATATTTGTAGGGGGCCGTCTCTGCTTTCATATACTTCTGAAGTTCGTCCTGTAGCTCCTCGCTTCCCTCGTAGCCGTCGGCGAGAATCACGTAGGTCTTGACGACGCTGCCGCGTTCCTCGTGTGGACTGTCGACTGCAGCGGCCTCGGCGACCGCCTCGTGACTGACCAGGGCGTCTTCGACCTCGAACGGGCCGATCCGGTAGCCAGCGGAGATGATGACGTCGTCGGCCCGTCCCTCGAAGAAGAAGTAGCCGTCCTCGTCGCGGGTCGCGAGGTCGCCGGTGCGGTAGTAATCGCCGGACAGTTTCTTCTCGTCGAGTTCCGGCTTCTCGTAGTAGCCGTCGAAGATCGCCGGCGAGTCCACGGGAACGGCGATCTCACCGATCTCGCCGGGCTTGGCTTCTTCGTCCTCGTCGAGGTCGACGATCGTCGCGCCGACGCCCGGCGTCGGCTTCCCCATGCTGCCGGATTTGACGTCGATCCCCGGATAGTTCGTCACGAGCGCGACCGTCTCGGTCTGCCCGTAGCCGTCGCGTGGCGTGACGCCCCAGGCGTCCTCGATACGCTCGATCGGTTCCTGGTTCAGCGGTTCACCCGCCGACAGCGCGTCGGTGAGGTCGACGTCGTAGTCCTCGAGGTCGGCGCTGGCGAACATCCGGTACTGCGTCGGGACGGCACAGAGCCTGGTGACGCCTTCCGACTCGAGGATCTCGAGGAAGGTTTCGGGTTCGAACTCGCCGTCGTAGATGAGTTGGGTTGCGCCGGTCGTCAGGCCGACGCCGACCGGACTCCAGAACCACTTCGCCCAGCCGGTGCCGGTCGTCGCCCACAGCAGTTCCTCTTCGAGGTCGGCGTCCGCGTCGATTCCCCACCAGAAAGGGGCGTTGATCCGGTTGAAACAGTACTGCCAGCGGTGTTTGTGCAGGACCGGCTTCGGTTTGCCGGTCGTCCCGCTGGTGTAGTTGATCGACATCGGGTCCTCGACACCAAGGTCTGGACCGTCGTACTCAGTCGGCTGCCCGTCGACGACGGACTCGTATGTCCGAAAGCGGTCGTCCTCGCGCTCGTCGCCGTCGAGGACGATCACGCGCTCGAGGGGCGTCTCCTCGAGGGCGGATTCGACCATCTCGGTGAGGCTCTCGTGGACGACGGCCGTCGTCGCCGAACAGTCGGTCGCCCGGAACTCGATGTCCGACGCACGCAGCATCGACGAACACGGAACGAGCAACGCACCGGTCGAGAGCGCACCCAGCTGGATCGCAAAGGCCTCGGGATGACGGGGGAACAGGTGCATCACCCGGTCGCCTTTCCCGACGCCGAGTTCCTCGAGGCCGTTCGCGAACCGATTCTTGTCGTCCCGGATATCGGCGTAGGTTCGTTCGGTTCGATTACCGTTCTCGTCGAGGAAGTGAACGGCGACCCGGTCGCCGAATGCCTCGGCGTGGGACTCGACGGCCGACGCGACCGTGTACGACTCCGGGATGTCCCACTCGAACGTCTCCACTGTGGTATCGTACGACACACCCATGTCCGGCGGCTACCACAGCCCCGGTAATAACGTTCGGGTTCAGTTCTCCGCAACGGTATTCAGGCGGTGAATATCGACCGACTCGAGGGCGGAACCACCGATTGTTCAATAACCAATAACAAGACTTTAGAATCTTGGCATACACGATCGTACTAATGTTCGATCAGAAAGAACTCGAGGGAATCCGCGAGCAGCGGGAGCGGTGGGAGAGCGAGCGACTCGATCCCACGCTCGAGGCCCACGGGGAGCGACAGGATCGCTTCGCGACGGTCTCGAACCACGAGGTCGATCGACTCTACACGCCGGAGGATATCACGGACCTGGAGTATCTCGAGGATCTGGGCTTTCCCGGTGAACCGCCGTACACGCGGGGAGCCTACCCGACGATGTATCGTGGCCGGACCTGGACGATGCGCCAGTTCGCCGGCTTCGGCACCGCCGAGGAGACGAACGAACGGTTCCACTACCTGATCGATCAGGGTCAGACCGGGCTCTCGACGGCGTTCGACATGCCGTCGCTGATGGGGATCGACTCCGATCACCCGATGAGCGAGGGTGAGGTCGGCAAGGAGGGCGTCGCGGTCGACACGCTGCGCGACATGGAGATCCTGTTCGACGGGATCGACATCGGCGAGGTCTCGACCTCCTTTACGATCAACCCCTCGGCGGCCGTCATCTACGCGATGTACATCGCGCTGGCCGACCAGCAGGGCGTCCCCCGCGACGAGGTACGGGGAACTCTCCAGAACGACATGCTCAAGGAGTTCATCGCCCAGAAAGAGTGGGTCATCCCGCCCCGTCCCTCGCTGGATATCGTCACCGACACCATCGAGTTCGCCGTCGAGGAGACGCCGAAGTTCCACCCCGTCTCCATCTCCGGCTACCACATCCGCGAAGCCGGTTCGACCGCCGCACAGGAGGCCGCCTTTACCCTCGCCGACGGCTTCGCCTACGTCGAGGACTGCCTGGATCGTGGCCTCGAGGTCGACGAGTTCGCCCCCCTTCTATCGTTCTTCTTCAACTCCCACAACTCCATCTTCGAGGAGATCGCCAAGTTCCGCGCCTCGAGGCGGATCTACGCCCGTGTGATGGAAGACTGGTACGGTGCCGAAAAGGACGAGTCCAAGCGGCTGAAGTTCCACACCCAGACCGCCGGCCAGTCGCTGACCGCCCAGCAGCCGCTGAACAACATCGTCCGCGTCACGATCCAGGCGCTTGCCGGCGTGTTCGGCGGCACCCAGTCGCTGCACACCAACAGCTTCGACGAGGCGTTGGCCCTGCCCAGCGAGAAGGCCGTCCGCGTCGCGCTCCGGACCCAGCAGATCATCGCCGACGAGTCGGGCGCGGCCGACATCGTCGACCCGATGGGCGGCAGTTTCGCCATCGAGAAACTCACAAACGAGATGGAAGCCGAGATCATGGGCTACATCGAGGAGATCAAGGAGAAAGGCGACGGCTCCGTCCGCGACGGCGTCCTCGACGGCATCGACCAGGGCTACTTCCAGCGCGAGATCCAGGAGTCCAGCTACGAGTACCAGCAACGCGTCGAACGCGGCGAGGAAGTCGTCGTCGGCGTCAACGAGTACACCATCGAGGAGGATACCTCCCCCGAGATCCTCAAGATCGACGAGACCACCCGCGACCGCCAGCTCGAGCGCCTCGAGTCGGTCAAGGAAGAACGTGACGACGAGGAAGTCGAGGCCACCCTCGAGGCCCTCTCCGATGCGATCGAGAGCGACGAGAACGTCATGCCGTACATCGTCGACGCGGTGAAGGCGTACGCGACGATGGGCGAGATCATGGAGATCTTCGAGGATCACCACGGCGCGTATCAGGAAGAACTCAGTCCGGTCTGACGACGTAGGTACACTCCGTGTAGCGCTCGTCGCCGATCGAGATTTCCTCGGTCGACTCCCGTTCGAAGCCGAACGACTGGTAGAATTTGTTTCCGAGATCGTTCTCCTCGAGCACCATCGATTTGACACGGTCGACGCCGCGATCGAACAGTCGGTCGACCGTCGTCTCGAGCAACTGGCCGCCGATCCCCTCGCCGCGGTGTGCCGGATCGACGTAGACTCGCAGCAGGTGACCCTCGCCGCCCTCTCCGTGAGCCGATTCGTCGTCCGGTTCCCAGATCGCGTGTGCAAAGCCGACGACCTCGTCGTCGCGGTCGGCGACCAGCAGGAGTGCCTGCGACCAGACGATCGAGTCACGGACCAGTTCCGGCGAGTACCACTCGCCGACGCCCTCTCGGATGGATTCGCGGCTCAGCACGTCGGGATAGTCCTGCTCCCAGGATCGTCGTGCGACCTCACGGATGGCGTCGACGTCGTCGGTCGTCGCCTCGCGTACTGCCATGTGGTAGCGAACCACAAGTAGCGACTAATGGGTTTCCCTCGTTCGGTCGGCGTCTACGAAACTGCGAAAAACGGTCCCACGGAAACCGTAACGAAAGGGCCGATCAGTCGAGCAGGTCCTGTGCGATCGTGTTCCGGAGGACTTCGCTCGTCCCCTCGTAGATCTCGTTGAGTTTGGCGTCGCGGTAGTAGCGTTCGACCGGGAAGTCCTTCGTATAGCCGTAGCCGCCGTGGATCTGGATGCCCTCGTTTGCGACCTCGCGAGAGATTTCGCTGGCGTAGAGTTTCGCCTGTGCAGCCTCCTTGATGAAGGATTCGCCGCGGATCTTCTTGTCTGCGGCGTCGTGCATCAAGAGCCGTGCGGCGCGGATCTTCGTGTCCATGTCGGCGATCTTGTGCTGGATGGACTGGAACTCCGAGATCGACTGGCCGAACTGCTCGCGGTCCTGGCTGTACTCGAGGGCTGCGTCGAGTGCCGCCTGTGCGATACCGATCGAACGGGCAGCGATCGTGATCCGACCGCCGTTGAGGGTCTTCAGTGCCTGGACGAAGCCGTCGCCTTCCTCGCCGAGCAGTCGATCCTCGGGGACCCACAGGTCGTCGAACCGAAGTTCGGCCGTGGGACAGCCCTTGTCGCCGAGTTTGTCCTCCGTTCCCTCGACGATGAAGCCGTCGTCGTCCTCGGGTCGGACGATGAAGGAGCTAATGCCTCTGTTGCCGGCCTCGGGATCGGTCTTCGCGAACACCGTCACCGTGTCGGCGACCGAACCGTTCGAAATCCAGAGTTTGCCGCCGTTGATCAGGTAGCCGTCGCCGTCCTTCTCCGCGGTCGTCTCCATCGACGGGACGTCACTGCCAGCACCCGCTTCAGAAAGGGCGAACGCGCCGATATCCGTCCCTTCCGCAAGCGGCGTCAGGTACTCCTCCTTCTGTGATTCGTCACCGAACGCATAGACCATGTTACCTGCAAGGGAGATGTGGGCGGCGACGATCGTTCCCAGGCCGCCGGAGCCGCGTGCAATCTCCTCGAGTGCGGCGGGATAGGCGTGATAGTCCAGTCCGGCACCGCCATACTCCTCGGGGAACGGCATCCCCATCAGGCCGAGTTCGGCGAGTTCGTCGACGAGGTCGTGGGGGAACTCGTCGGTCTTGTCGATCTCGTCGGCGACGGGAACGACCTCCTCGTCGACGAAATCGCTGACCATCTCCGTGATCTGGCGTTGTTCGTCCGTGAGACTGAAGTCCATACCTACGGCTTTGCCGATTATCCCTATAGATGTTCCCCTTCGACGAAACTATCCTCGAGAGCACTAGTACACGCCCCTAACGTGATAGACTACGGGCACCCCATCGACGGAAACGTCGGCCATCACGATTAATACGGCAAAATCAAAACGTCAATCGGAATCGTTCCCGTGCTCGAGGACGACGATTCGAATAGACCATACGCACAAATGACAGATACACAGTAGTGTCTGGATTGTTATAGTCGGAAACTTCAGAAACCGAACGAACAGACTGAAACGGTTCCCTCTGCGTGACGAACGACTCGTCGATCGGGTCGTCCTTCCAGTTTCGAGACGGAACTCGTACCAGTATCTAGCGTCTGCAGAAGTTCACTGTACGAGTGGAAATTTCAAGGATTCGAGGCCGTTCGGCACGGAATGCGTAGAGAAACCGACGAAACGAATCGATGTATATTCGTTATACAGATCTGTTAATTTAGTTGATGAGACGGTTTTCTGCCACGACTACCTCCGGCAAAAGCGGACGATCCGGACGGACGAAAACGGCCCACTCGTCGAGCCTCGAGTACGGGGACACGAACCTTAAGCCATCCCGGTGTGAGGTGCAAACGATGAGACGACGGACGTTCGTCCGTGGCGTCGGTGCGGGTTCGACCGTCGGAGTCGCCGGTCTCGCCGGTTGTCTCGAGCGCGAGACCGACGAGGAGGAAGAACCCGCACCTCCAGACGAGGACGAGGATACGCTCCGGGTCGCGACCTACACCTCGATGGTGACCGGAGAGTCGCCGGCCGGGACGTGGCTCGCCGAGGCGTTCGAGGAGGAACACGAGGACGCCGAAATCGTCTGGACGGTCCCGGAAGCGGGAATCGAGAACTACGTCCGTCGTGCAGAACTCGAGGCACCGATCGACGCCGACGTCTACCTCGGACTCACGCTCGGCGAACTCGTCTACGCCGACGAGAACCTGGAAGACGACCGGCTCTTCGAACGCCTACAGCGGGATCGACTCACGAACGACGACCGCGTTCGCGAGGATCTGACGTTCGACGACCCACACGACCGAATACTGCCGTTCGATACGGGATACGTCACGCTCGTCGCCGACGAGGCCGAACTCGAGGAGGAGGTTCCCGATTCCTTCGAGGCGTTGCTCGAGTCCGAGTACGATCACAGCCTGCTCGCACAGGATCCCCGTCGGTCCGATCCCGGTCTCGCCTTTCTGCTGTGGACGGTCGCCGAGTACGGCGACGACTACCTGGCGTACTGGCACGATCTCCTGGACAACGGCATTCGCGTGCTGGACGGCTGGACAGAATCGTACCGTGAGGCGTACCTCGAGGGTGAACGCCCGCTCGTCGTCTCGTACTCGACGGACCGGATCGGCGCGAGTGCGGCCGGGAGAGAACTTCGACGACACGTCGTCAGTCCGTTCGACGGGCAGGGATACCGGAACACCGAAGGGGCCGCCGTCTTCGCGGACACTCCCCGGACCGAACTCGCCTACGAGTTCGTCGACTTCGTGCTCTCGCGGCCGGTCCAGAGTCAGATCGTCGCCCGAAACGTCCAGTTTCCGGCCGTCGAGGAGGAGTACGTCGACCTCGAAGAGCGGTTCCGCGAGCACGCACGCGAGCCCGAGGAGGCAGTAACGTTCACCTACGACGACCTTCACGGAACGGTTACCGGCCTGTTAGCGGAGTGGGGGGACGAAATCGGCTAGTACAGCAGTCGACGGCTCGCACCCTCGACGCAGTTTTATCACAGGGAACGTGGTACGTCGGTGCGCATGGCACTGCGACAGCTACTCAGTGGCGACCCATCGAAACAGTCGAAGCTCTATCTCGCGATCGGCGCCCTCTCGCTCGTGAAGGCGATCGCGGTCCGAAACGACCCCGACCGGTTCCGTCGGGAACTGTTAGACGCCGGCCTCTTTCTCGGCGTCGGCATCGTACTACGGCGGTACAGCCAGCTCAAAGAGGAGAAACGAGCCGAACTCGAGTCGGGGCTGCCCGACTGGGTCACCGGTCAGGGGACGGGCGGCGAAACCGGCCTCGAGACGGTCGTGAACCGGCTGACGAGTGGCACGCACGCCGAACCCGAACCGGAACCGACGCTCCGGGACCGCGCTCGGGGCGTTATCTCGAGCTAGGAGAGCGGCCGAAGTTCCGCGGTGAAGTGGCGGATCTCCGGCATCTCGGGTTCGGTCGCGAGTTCGAGCCCCGGAACGTCCGTTCCCTTTTCCAGCACCGTTTCGACGGTGTCGGCGACGTGTTCGAAGTGTTCCCGGTGGTAGGTACGGCGCGGGACGGCGAGCCGGACCAGTTCCGGCCGGTCGGTGTCGGGGAACGCGAAGCTCCCGAGTTCGACGCCGCGAACGCCGCCTTCCCGGTAGAGTTCGCAGACGAGCGCCTGCCCGGGGAAGGCCTCGTCCGGGAGGTGTGAGAGCGCAGCGCCGGCGTCGAGGTAGACCGCGTGGCCCCCGACCGGCTGGTAGATCGGCACGCCGGCGTCCTCGAGCAGCGAGCCGAACTCCTGGATCTGTTCGATGCGGTCCGCGAGGTACTCGCGCTCGACGGCCTCCCGGAGTCCGACGGCGAGTGCAGCGACGTCACGGCCGGCCATTCCGCCATAGGTCGGAAAGCCTTCGTAGAGGATCGCCCGCTGTTTGCACCGTTCGTAGAGCCGGTCGTCGTCGGTCGCGACGAAGCCGCCGGCGTTGACGAGGCCGTCTTTCTTGCCACTCATTACGATGGCGTCGGCGTATCCGAGCTGTTCGCGGGCGATCTCGGCGATCGAGACCTCGGCGTACTCGTCTTCGCGTTGCTGGACGAAGTAGGCGTTCTCCGCGAACCGACAGGCGTCGATCACGAACCGTGCGTCGATTTCGTCGGCGAACTCCCGGACTCGGCGCGTGTTCTCGACGCTGACCGGCTGGCCCGCCGCCGAGTTGTTCGTGATCGTCTGGACGACCACCGGTACGCGGTCGGCTCCGACCTCGTCGACGACCGCGCGGGCCCGCTCGAGCGAGAGGTTCCCCTTGAACGGCTCCATCGACGACGGGTCGTGCGCTTCCGCGACCGGGCAGTCGACCGGATCGGCTCCCTGGTTGGCGACGTGGGCCCGCGTCGTATCGAAGTGGGTGTTGTTCGGGACGACGTCACCGTCCTCGAGCAGCGTGCCGTAGAGGACGTTCTCCGCGCCACGGCCCTGGTGGGCCGGGACGACGTGGTCGAACCCCATGACGTCGGCGACGGCCGACTCGAGTTCGTCGAAACTGCGCGAGCCGGCGTAGGCTTCGTCTCCGCGGACGAGTGCCGCCCACTGCGCGTCGCTCATCGCACCCGTGCCACTGTCGGTCAACAGATCGACGAAAACCTCGTCGGCGTCGAGATTGAAGACGTTGTAACCTGCCGCCTCGAGGTTGCGTTCGCGCTGTGCTCTGGCGGGCAGGGAGATCCGTTCGACCATCTTCGACTTGTACGCGACCATACCCACTCTCCAGTCGCCGGATAGTTCAAATCGAGTGACGGAACGTGGATACTCGGGAATCGACTCGCAACACAGCCGACGAGTTCGAGCAGCGATGCACAGGTCCGGTGGACATCGAATCGATAAAGAACGAGCGTCTCGCGGTGAGCGTCGATTGCGGTATAATCAGTCGAAACCGGCCGTGTGGAAAGCGGCCGGCCGAACGAGCTCCCAAACGGGTGATCGGGAAGACGCGGCGGCGGTCCCGCCGCAGCAAACTGTTACTGGCGGGATACGATCGCTCGCCATACGGGAGTGATCGTGGCAACGACTGAAACCCCCCATCCCGCCAGTTCGACTATTCTGCCCCTCGACAGGTAAATCTATCGGCTATTTGAATTATAGCATTCGGTTACAGGTTTTCGAGATTCAAGCCACAAGACACTTGTTTACGGCGTTTGAGCGAGCGCGAGTCGAACACGGCGGAAGAACGGAACCTGCGCGGTCAGACGATGTCCTGGGTCAACTCGAGCGTCTTCTCGCGGTCGTCCCAGTCGACGAACAGCGCGACGCTGGTCGCGCTCGTGATGACGTCCTGAAGGTGAATCCGCTCCTCGGCGATCGGGTTGACGATTTCGCTGACGATTCCCGGCCTGCTGGGGAGTTCACCGCCGGTGACCCGGACGACGGCGACCGGCGAGTCGACGGTGACACTCGAGAGTTCGTCGCGCGCGATGACCTCCCTGTGAAGGATGTTTTCGGCGCGTTCGGCCTCGCTTTCGTCGATGTAGAACGTGACCGAGTCCATCCCGCTCGCGACCGCGTCGATGTTGATGTCGCTTTCCGAGAGTGCCTGCGAGAGGTGGTGAAAGACGCCGGACTGGTTGCGAATCGCCCGGCCCGCGACGGTCAGGCAGGCAAGCGGTTGCTCGCGCAGGTCGACGAGATTCTCGAACTCGCCTTCGATGCTGGTACCGCCCGAGAGCAGGTCGCCGTGCTGGTAGTGAACGACGCGGACGTCGAGATCAGTGTCCTTGTACGAAAGCGCCGACGGTGCGACGACCTCCGCGCCGCGAAACGAGAGATTTCGCAGTTCGTCGACCGAAATCTCGCCGACGTTGCGTGCACCTTCGACGACGTTCGGGTCGCCGGTCATGACGCCCTCGACGTCGGTGACGATGACGACCTCGTCGGCCTCCATGTACTTGCCCATCATGACCGCCGTGGTGTCGCTCCCGCCGCGACCGAGCGTCGTGATCGAACCGTCCGGCCCTTCCGCGAGAAAGCCCGTGATGACCGGCACCGTGTCCTCGAGATCTTCCGCGACCTCGCTCGCTCGTCGCTGACTCTCCTCGACGTCGACCTCGCCGTACTCGTCGGTGACGACGGGCCAGTTCTCCGTTCCGGGCTCCAGAAACCGGGCGTCGATCCCTCGAGCGGACAGCGCCGCCTTGAGCATCCGAACCGACGTTCGTTCGCCCATGCTGACGATCTGTGCGCGGTCCTGTTCGTCGGTCTCGAAGGTGATCTCCTCTAGCAGATCGTCGGTCGTCGAACCCATCGCGCTCGCGACGACGGCGATCTCGTGACCTCCCTCGACGGCGGCGGCGATCGAGTCCGCCGCGCGATTGATTCGGTCGCCGCTGCCGAGACTCGTTCCGCCGAACTTGGTTACTACACGCATACTGACACCCCGTGGCTGTGGCTGGTTCGCGTACCGGTGTCGTGGATCATACTAAGCCGTTACCAGAGCGGGCAAATAACTGTGTTCCATTCGGCGTATATTGACCGTGTCGGTCGGTAAATCGGACGATCGATGGTGTCAATTCGTACGTTATTCTTTTGGAAGGAACCATGAGGAATAAAGGAATGTGTTCCCGTCCCGGGCTGGATTTATGTTCGTGGGTGGCATTGACACACCGTAATGAACGTACGGGATGCACTCGAGGCCGACGCGGACGCGCTGGCGTCGATCGCCGACTCACCGACGGACGTCATGCGAAATCTCGTCCACGACCGGACGGTACGCGTCGCGGAAGACGGCAGTCACGACCCCAACGCCGACGTCTCGGGGTCACAGTACAACGGCTCGGATCCCGAGGACCTGTTGGGATTCGTCAGCTTCGACGCGCGAGAGGACACCGTCCACGTCACCCAGCTCGACGGCACGGACGACGCCTGTAAGCGACTGCTCGCGGAGCCGATCCGGTTTGCCGAACGCGAATCGATGGCGGTCGAAGTGCTGGTCTCTCGAGAGACGGAGACGATCGCCGACGCCGCCGAAGAGCTAGGGTTCGAACGCAGCGGTTCGGGGCCGCGGTTCGAAGGATCGTCGACGGTACGGTTTCGGATGGAACCGTAGTCTGCTACTGGACGTCCGAACTCGAGGCCTGGTTCAGGAAGTAGACGGCGACGGCACCCAGCACGACGTCGAGAACGAGCAAGACGCCGAGTGCGGGGACGAGCGTGTTCCACACGCCCGTAAAGCTCGTCACCTCGATGACCGTCATGACGTCCTGGTTCAGCATCAGCGCACGAGCGGCGTCGACGCCGTACGTGATCGGATTGAGTGCAGCGACGGTCTGGACCCATCCCGGAAGCGCCTCGACGGGGAGGAACGCACTCGAGAGGAAGAGCAGCGGGAACTGCAACACGTTGACTGCGATGATGGTCGACTCCTGGTCGCGCGTGACGAGTGCCACGATGTTCGAGATGGCGGTGAACCAGATCGAAAACAGGATGGCGACGAGGACGATTCCGACCGCGCCGAGCAAGCCGGTCGCGACGTAGTCGGTCGGCGACGCGCCCGTGTTTAGGTAGAGCAGGACGTAGCCGAGCGCGAGGACGATCCCGACCTGAATAACGATCCTGATGATCTCGGAGAGGGACTTCCCGAGAAACACCGCTCCGCGGTGCAGCGGGGAGACGAGCATCTTCTCGAACATCCCGCTCTCGATGTCCTCGACCTGGCCGATTCCGGAGGTCGTCGCGGCGATCAGTGCCGTCTGGATCACGATCGCCGGCACGAGGAAGGTGACGTAGTTCACCTCCGCGCCGAGGTTCTGGCCGATTGCACCCTCCGCGATTCCACCGAACACCTCCGTAAACAGGACCAGGAAGACGATCGGATTCAACAGTGACGAGGTCAGCACGAACGGGTTCCGGACCGTCTTCACCAGCCACCGCTTCAGGATGATCCACGTGTCCCTGGCGAAGCCGTTGCCGGACGTCTTCCGTCCGATCGTCGACTCCCCGCTCATCGGTCCACCTCCGTGGTCGCCACTGGATCAGCGGGCTCGTTGCCCGAGTCGGGTCCGGCTTCCTCGTCGTCGAGTCCCTCACCCGTAATCGCGAGGAAGACGTCGTCGAGCGTCGGATCGCGGACGTTGAACCCGACGACGGGAACGTCGGCCTCGTGCAACGCGACGAGCAGTTCCGGGCCGCGACGACGGGCCGCCGGCGATCGGACGCTGAGCCCCTCCTCGGTGCGTTCGATCGGCGCATCGTCGAACAGATCAGCCTCGAGTGCGACGTCCCGGGCACGGTCCAAAATTTCGTCGTCGGGATCGTCGATCTCGATCTCGAGGACGGCCCCGCCGACGCGATCCTTGAGTTCGGACGGCGACCCTGACGCGACGATCTCGCCGTCCCGGAGGACGCCGATCCGGTCACAGAGGTGGTCGGCTTCCTCGAGGTACTGGGTCGTCAGGAAGACCGTCGTCCCGCGGTCGTTGATCCGTTCGAAGTAGTCCCAGAGACGGTTGCGTGCCTTCGGGTCGAGGCCGGTCGTCGGCTCGTCCAGAAAGACGATCGGCGGTTCGTGGACCAGCGCGGTCGCGGCGTCGAGACGCTTCTGCATCCCGCCGGAGAACCCCTTGGCCTGCTTGTCCGCGACGCCGGCGAGGTCGACGAGATCGAGCAAGTCGTCGATCCGTTCGTCACGATCGTCACCCGAAACACCGTACGCTTCGCAGGCGAACTGGATGTTCTCGCGAGCCGTGAGTTCGGGATCGATACTGGTTTCCTGGGCCATGTAGCCGATCGACTCCCGCACCGCACGCGAGTCCGATCGAACGTCGTAGCCGTTTACTGTCACCTCACCCGCGGTCGGCTCGAGCAACGTCGTCAACACCTTGATCGTCGTCGTCTTCCCGGCCCCGTTCGCGCCGAGGAAGCCGAAGAACTCACCTTCCGGAACCTCGAGCGTCACGTCGGTGACGGCCTCCGTCCCGTCCGCGTAGGTCAGTTCGACGTGCTGGGCGTCGATCGCGTTCGTCTTGCTCACAGCCGATCTGTCGAAGTGGCAAGGTATATAGCTTGTGAATGAATATTCATTCATAATGAGCGATCAGGGCCCGTTCGCGTCGGCGCCGAACGAGACGCACACACAGATCATGCGAGCGACCTACGAGGCGCTGCGAAAACACGGCTACTCGGAACTAACGATACAGCGTATCGGTGACGAGTTTCCAAAGAGCAAGTCGCTGATCTACCAACACTACGACGGGAAGGACGAACTCCTCGTGGCTTTCCTCGAGTTTCTCCTCGAGCGGTTCAGGGCGGACGTCCCGACCGAGGAGTTCGACGACGCTCGCGAGCACCTCGAGACCATCATCGACCACGGTCTCCCGGAATCGCTCGGCGAGGAAGACGAGGCGTTTACGACTGCAGTCGAGGCGCTGCGCGGACAGGCACCCCACGACGAGACCTACCGCGAACAGTACGCCAGGATCAACGAGTTCTATCGGGAGCGTACCGCCGACGTGATCCACAGGGGCATCGAGCAGGGCGTATTCCGCGAGGTCGACCCGGAGCAGGCTGCCGGATTCATCGTCGCGACCATCCACGGGGCACGCAGCCAGCGTGTCTCGACGGGCGACCACGAGCCAGTGCTTGCGGCACGGCGCGAACTCGAGGAATACGTTCGAACGCGACTGCTCGTCGAGGAGAATCGATAGCCGAGTTCGTCTAGCTGAACTTCTGGACCGTCACGTCTAGCGTATCCAGATCGACGATCGGTGCGTACCCCGAGTCGGGGTCGATGTTGACGCTCTTCTGGAAGTCGGTCTGGGCCTGCCAGCAACCGGAGTTGATCGCGAGCACGTTGTGGTACTTGCCGAAGCCGAGTTTGTGGACGTGGCCGGTGTGGAAAATGTCGGGGACCTCGTCGATGACGAGATAGTCCTCCTCTTCGGGTGCAAGCCGGGTGTGGCCCCCGAACTGCGGCGCGACGTGGCGTTTCTTCAGAAGCTGGTACATCGCCTTGTGCGGATCGTCGTAACTCGCCTTCTCCTCCGGAAGTTCGGCGATGACCTCGTCCAGGGAGACGCCGTGGTACATCAGGACCGAGACGCCCTCGATGGTGACTGTGGAGGGGTTGCTGACGATGCGGGGATCGTGGGCCGACATGATCTCCCGGAGCTCCTCGTCGAACCCTGGCTGGGGTTCGGCGAGTCGAACCGCGTCGTGGTTGCCCGGGATCATGACGATCTCTAAGTCGCCGGGAACCTGCTTCAGGTGCTCGTTGAACGCCTCGTACTGGTCGTAGATGTCGACGATCTCGAGTTCGTCGTCCTGGTCGGGATAGACACCGACACCCTCGACCATGTCGCCCGCGATCAGCAGGTACTCGACGTGCTGGGCCTCCGCGGTGTGGAGCCAGTCGGCAAAGCGGTTCCAGGCCTCGGCCATGAACTCGTCGCTGCCGACGTGGACGTCGCTGATCAACGCGGCCTGGACGTGTCGGTCGGCCGTCGACGGCTCGTACGTACGGGGGACGTCCGGGAAGTACATCGAGTCGACGAAGCCGATTCCTGCGTCGTCCGAGAGCGTTCCCTCCATCGCCAGCGCCTCGTCACAGAGCAGTTCGTTCACCAGGTCGGCGTACTCTCGGTCCTTCATCACCAGCCAGGGGAACGTTCCGGTAGCGTCCTCGAGCTCGATCAACCAGTGGCCGCTGGCGGTCGACCGGACGTCGTTGACCAGCCCGACCATCGCGGCCTCGCTCCCGCCGGGCATGTTCTGGATGGCCGTCGCCGGCCGGTGGTTGACTCGACCGCGTAGCTTCGACCCCAGTCGGTCGAGACGGTCGCGAAACACCGAGACGAAATCCTCGTACTCCCCCGTCCCGGTACTGTCGCCGGTCATGTCGCCGACGATCTCGAGGGAGCGTTTCTCGGGATCGACCGATCGATTTGCGGCCTCCGTAGACCCCTCTGTTTCAACTGGAGACGAGACACCCGATCCGCCAGTGGGCGTGGAAGCAGCTCCAGTTGAAACAGGGGGGTCTGGCGGCGAGGAATCAGTCGACGAAGCGGCGGGTGACGGAGACGATTCGGTAGCCGTCAGTGCGGCGTCGACGTGTTCGGTCCGGACCACCAGCGCGTCGTCCGGAACCTCCTCTAAGACTCGCTCGAGGGCCGCGGCATTGTCGTCCGTCGCTGCGAGACGGGTTACAGCCTCGCGTTCCGCGTTGTAGCCGCGGCTCGTGAGTTCGCTGACGATCCGGGCGGGGCCCTCGAGTGGCACACAACTCGTATTCGTGACCGGAGAAAAAAGGGTAGCGAATCGCGGACCGATCGATGGAACGAGCAGAAGGTTGATTGCGACCCCCGGCAAAAAACCGGGCAATGAGCGGTCCCGACGCCGGCGGTTCCGACGAGCACGACGAGCAGGAACGCGGATTTTCCACGTCGCCGTCGGAAACCGACGTATCGAACGATCCTCCCGACGACGGCGTAACGATCGAAGACGACGGACCCGTCCGCTGGTTTCTCGAGAGCGACGACGAGACCGTCGTCCTCGCCCGGGACGTGGTCAGCAGCGTCGCGATCGTCGCCGTCATCGGCCTGTTGCTGTTCGCAATCAGCGGCGTCTGGCCGCCGCTGGTCGCCGTCGAGAGCGGCAGTATGGAACCGAACATGGAACGTGGCGACCTGATCTTCGTCGTCGACGAAGAGCGATTCGTCGGCGACGACCCCGTCGATGGCACCGGCGTCGTCACGCTCGAGGACGGCCAGAACGGAGGTCACGAGACGTTCGGCGAGCCAGGTGACGTCATCGTCTTCAAACCCGACGGCAGCGAGTTACAGACGCCGGTGATACATCGGGCTCACTTCTGGGTCGAGGAAGACGAGAACTGGGTCGATACCAGGGCGGAAGAGGAGTATATCGGCGGCGCGACCTGTGACGACGTCCCCACCTGTCCCGCGAACCACGACGGGTTCGTGACGAAAGGCGACGCCAACGCCGGCTACGATCAGTACCAGGGTGGCGCCAGGACCGACGTCGTCAAACCGGAGTGGGTCACCGGGAAAGCCTCGTTCCGCATCCCGTGGCTCGGTCACGTCCGGCTGATCTTCGACGAGATGCTCACCGGTATCCTCGTTCCGTCCGCGACAGTCGACGGAGTCGCCTCGGCGACGGGTGAAACCGCAGTCGGAGACACCAACGGGAACGGTAGCGACACGCTCGCCACCGCAGGGACGATCGGCGTCGCCGGTGGTGCAGGAGTCGCGATCGCAGGGGTAGGTATCGCGCGGCGGTACTGACTCGGTTTCGGCTCCGTTCTAACTCGGCTTCGGCTCCGCTCGAGACGAATTTCCGGGCGTCCGAGACGTCCGGAGACCCCGACGAACGACGCATCGTGACGACCATCGCCGACTACTCCTCGGTCTCCGTCGTAACCTCGAGGGAGAGCGAGTCACCGTCGTGAAGCCGTCGGTCGGTCGGATCGACTTCCTCGCCGTCGACCTCGAACGTGATCTCGGTGCCGGAATCGCGCTCGTCGTAGGTCGTTCCGTCGGTCGTGACCACGTGATCGCCGTCGACGACGACTTCGATATCGCCGCTCTCGTGGCCGTCGATCTCGTCGCCCTCGAGGAGGCAACCGGAGAGGGAACCGACGACGAAACCTGCAGTCGAAGCGAGGGCCGTTCGTCGGCGCACGGACGAATCGTCGCTGCCTTCGTATATCGATCCTTCGCCGGATTCGACCGGGTCGGGTGACCGGATGAGCAACTTCGGATCCCCCACGGAATGGACCGACGGGCAGTTGGGACGGCGTTCGAGTTCGTCCCGCAGAACTGGCTGGACTACGACAACCGCTGTTTGGGCTGCGACGCCACGATTATGTCGTCACCGGTAATAACGGCGAATATGGGGTTCTCGACGAGTAGCGATCCGAAGCCCGAGGGGATCTTCGCCCTCGAGATGCTGGCGCTTCTCCTAGTCCCGCCGCTGGTACTCGGCGTCGTCGTCGGTGTCGTCGCTTCGATAGAAGAGGCAGCGCTCGCGTTCCTGATCGGGTTCATCGTCGGTGTCGGACTGGCGTCGCTCAGACGCGAGATTCGGGGGTTTCGAACCGAATGAAAGAGTCGCCAGTGAGCGTCAGTTCTCGAATCGCGCCTGAACGAACGGCTGGACGTCGTCGATGTCGGAGAGCCGGGAGTCCGACAGCAGGACTGCTTCGGTCTCTTCCTGTGGGACGGAGAGGCTGATCTCCTTCGTTCGCCCGTACCGGCCCTTCGAGACGACGACGGCGTTGACGATCCCGAGCATGTCGAGTTCGCTGATGAGGTCGGTGACGCGACGCTGAGTGAGCACGTCGGCGTCGATCTCCTCGCAGAGGCGCTTGTAGATGTTGAACACCTCGCCGGTGTTGATGCTGTGGACGCCGTTTTTCTCGAGCAGGATGATCGAGAAGAGGACGAGCTTGCTCTGGGTGGGGAGCGTACGGACGACCTCGACGACCCGATCGAGTTCGATCTTGTCCTGGGCCTGCCGGACGTGTTCCTCGACGATGGTCTCGGCCTGGGAGCGTTCGGCGAGTTCGCCAGCGGTCCGCAACAGGTCGAGCGCGCGTCGCGCGTCGCCGTGTTCCTGTGCTGCGAACGCGGCACAGAGCGGGATCACGTCGTCCGAAAGAGCACCCCCTTTGAACGCGACATCCGAGCGATGTTCCAGAATGTCCCGGAGCTGGTTCGCGTCGTACGGTGGGAAGACGATCTCCTCCTCGCCCAGCGAGGACTTGACGCGCGGATCGAGGAAGTCGGTGAACTTCAGGTCGTTCGAGATGCCGATAATCGAGACTCGCGAATTCTCGAGTTCGGAGTTCATCCGCGAGAGGTTATAGAGCGTGTCGTCACCGCTTTTCTCGACGAGTTTGTCGATCTCGTCTAACATGATGACGACGACGCGTTCGTCGTAGTCGACCGCGTCGAAGAAAACGCTGTAGACCCGGTCGGTCGGCCAGCCGGTCATCGGAACCTCCTCGAAGGAGTCTCTGTCCTCCTCGAGACTCTCGATTTGCTCTTCGACTTCCTCCCGGGAGTCGAACGGCGTCGACTCGAGTGGATGGTCCGGCGGGAGCGTCGCGTCGACACTATCGTCGGTTTCGTGGCCGGGTTCGGCGTCGGTCGACGCACCGGTGAACGACCCCTCCGTTTCGTCTGTAGAATCGCTAGACGGAGTTTCGCCACCCTCTCCAGTCGAAGTTGAGGTGTTTGCGTCCGTCGAGACGGGTTCTACCTCCGGCGGCTCGAAGAGGTCGCCCTCCGTTTCGTCTCCGGCGGCATCCGCGGCGTCGGAACGTTCGTCGTACTCCTCGAGAGCGTCGAGACGGTCCTCGAGCGAGTCGATTCGGTCGTCGATCCGGCGCTGGTTCTTCTCGATGAACTTGTTGGCAAGCTGTGCGAGGACGCGATACTGGGTGTCGGTCACCTCGCAGTTGATGTACTCGACGTCACACGGGACGCTGTACTTCTGGGACGTGCTCTCGAGTTCCTTGCTGACGAACTTCGCGCTGGCGGTTTTCCCGGTCCCTGTCTTCCCGTAGATGAGGATATTCGAGGGGGTTTCGCCACGAAGTGCGGCGACGAGAATCGTCGCCATCTTGTTGATCTGGTCGCTTCGGTGTGGTAACTCGTGTGGCGTATAGGAAGGGCGCAGCACCTCCTTGTTCTCGAAGATAGGCTCGCCGCTGAGCAGGTCGTCGAACAGTCCTTGCTTGGGTTCGTCGTCGCCGAGATCGGTTCCCTCGAGATCGGTCGAGAATCCGTCTATACCGCCGACGTCGTCCGAACCAGTCGTTTCCGTATCCTCGTCTGACATTCGTCGTACACGTACCCCCTCGTTTCGAGTGGAATACCGGACCCGAAATCAGGAATGGTGCGAGATAGATGGTCTATAACGACACATCTACGATTCCAGTAACCCAACCTGGGTCCAGTTGATGCAAACGAAACAGAGGAACACCATGGTATTAAATTCTTCCCTTCGTTCATCAGTGCTGCCGGGAGAGGGAAATTGCAGCGCTGTGAGGGAGTCTACGGCCCGTTTCTACGAGAGGGGTAGATCGGCCGAAAGCAAAGGCACGTTTCGGGTCGATACACGATGTTGTCCTCGATCAGGTTCGGACGTTCTTTCGGTCTCCAGCACTCCGGCTCACTTCGGTTCGCACGCACGAAGACAAAAGGGGATAGAAGTGGAGGGTGGTGGGAGAAGTGGAGGGTGGAGGGTGGTGGGAGAAGTGAGGGAAGTGAAGAGAGGAGAGTGAGGGGAGAGGAGTGAAGGGAATGAGGGAAGTGAAAACGAGCAGTGCTGACCCAGGGAGCTGGCGTCCCGGAGTTGGTCCTGATTCTGGCAGCCAACGAAGAGAGAAGTAGGTCAGAAAAAGGAAGATAATGAGGAGAGGTGGAAGAGAGGAAGGATAACAAAGGGGAGAGGGTGAACGGATGGAGAAGTCGAACTGTGGATCGAACCTCGAGGGCGAACGGAGACTGGTCTCCAGTAACGAGATGGTGGTTGCCCCGTCCGTAGTGGGACGAAACCAGAATTGTAAGATAATAGATGTATCTCGTCGTCCGATGAATTTTGTTAGATGAGCTCCGGAACCCCCCACCCCTTCGTTTCAGGTGGAACTGTTCGAAGGAGGGGTGGGGGTGGAACCCCCTCTCTAGAAACGAGTGGTTTTATTAGGGTGGGTCAGAAACCATATCCGTAGCACTAGCAGAATGAATTATTTGCTAGAGGAGTTGGTTTTAGTTACTAGATCCAACTAGATCGACGTCCCTCAGCGGGTTCTGTTACTAGAAGCGTCTTTCTTGCCGAATTCGTCCGTCTGATCGCCTCTCTTTCCGTCTCGAGTCGAAATAAGGGGCTATCTCTTCCTCCACGGGTCAACTCCATCCCCCGGAGGGTCGATCAGTTCCAGTTGAAACGAAGGGGTGGGGGCCACGGCGTCGCCTATGTGTAAAGTTATCATCCACCAGGTGAACTAACATCATGACAGTATCTCTGCGAACCTAATCAGTACGGTAGCTGGTAACTCATTTCTGTCTGTTAGTTAACACGTCTGACGTAGGCTTAAGTGAATTCAGTCAGTAGTAGATTCAGATGCACCCCGCGGTGCTGGAGGGCCCCTAAGGATGGGACTGTTCACAGAACTCAAAGATAGTATCTCTCGCGCTAGGGACCGCCTGTTCTCCGAACAGGAGCCAAAACGTATCGGTATCTACGGTCCGCCCAACGCCGGGAAGACGACGCTTGCAAATCGTATCGCACGGGACTGGACCGGTGACGCAGTCGGCACGGAGAGTCACATTCCACACGAAACGCGCCGAGCTCGCCGGAAGGAAAACGTCGAGATCGAACGCGACGGGAAGTCGGTAACGATCGATATCGTCGACACGCCCGGCGTGACGACGAAGGTCGATTACGAGGAGTTCACCGACGAGATGGAGGAAGACGACGCCATCCGTCGCTCCCGCGAAGCGACCGAGGGTGTCGCGGAAGCGATGCACTGGCTCCGCGAAGACGTCGACGGCGTCATCTACGTACTCGACAGCGCGGAGGATCCGATCACGCAGGCCAACACGATGCTGATCGGCATCATCGAATCCCGTGATCTCCCCGTGCTCATCTTCGCGAACAAGATCGATCTCGAGGAAGCGAGCGTCAAACGGATCGAAGACGCCTTCCCACAGCACAAAACCGTCCCGCTGTCGGCCAAGGAAGGCGACAACATGGACGAAGTCTACGACAATATCGCGGATTACTTCGGGTGATACGATGCCAAAGACAACCAACGCGGACGACCAGGACGGTCCGGACGGCGTCCAGATCGATCTGATAAGCGGCGAGCGAATGGAGGGAATGGCCTCCATGGAGAAGATCCGGATGATCCTGGATGGCGTCCACGACGGCAACATCGTCATCCTAGAGGAGGGGCTGACTCCCGACGAAGAGAGTCAGCTCATCGAGGTGACGATGGCCGAGATCAGCCCCGACGAGTTCAACGGGATCGAGATCGAGACCTACCCGAAACCGGGTGGCGGTGACTCGTCGCTACTCGGTCGGATCATGGGATCCGACGATTCGGACGCGAAGCTGACGGTGATCGGGCCGGCCAACAGAATCGAAACGCTCCACAAGGACGAAACGCTGATCAGCGCGCTCGTGTCTCACAACTAATGCCTCACGAATGTACGAACTGTGGCCGCACGTTCCCGGACGGCTCCAAGGAGATGCTGTCGGGCTGTCCCGACTGCGCCGGGAACAAGTTCCAGTTCGTGCCGTCCGGAACGCTCTCGACGTCCGGCGCCGACGCTGACCGGACGAGCGAGCCGGCCTCGAGCACCAGTCCCAGTTCACCGGCTTCGGAGTCGACCCCGGATCCAGCTGCAGTCGACGGCCGTCCACCCGAAACGGAGGGTGATTCTAGCCCCGCGAACACTCGAGCCGAACGGACGGCAACCTCCGCATCCGAGCCCGATTCCGGCTCCGACAGCGTTCGAACGCGAGCGAAAGACACCGTTCGCGAGTGGATGTCGTCGGACTCGACGGACGAAACCGAACAGGACGAGACGAGCGACGGATTCACCGAGTGGCCCGATTCGGCGCGCCGACCCGAGGACCGTTCGACAGCTGAACCGAACCGGGACGATACATCGTCTCCATCTGACGCTACGCCGTCGACTTCTTCACCGCAGTCGAGCACACCTTCGTCGGCTCCATCACCGCCGGACACTCCTTCACCGACCTCATCACAGTCGAACACCGCTTCGTCGAGCCCACCAGGATCGAACGCGGCTTCCTCGACTTCACCGGAGCCGTCTCGAGAAGAAACGACGACGATCGCCGACAGTGAGAACTCCGCACAGGCAGACGCCAGAAGCGAGGTCGTCCGTCGCGACGATCTTCCTTCGGACGTCGGCGGAGATACCGAGAACACTCGAGCGAACGCGGCTGCCGATCCCGTTTCGAACGAGGAGCCAGCCGCCGAACCGCCGTCTAACGGTCGTGTCGTCAGTGAACCCTCCGGTTCGGAGCTGTCGATGGAGCAACTGCGGGCTGAGCTCAACGAACAGTTCGAGAGCATCAAGATCCTGCGCCCGGGACAGTACGAACTCAACCTGATGGAGCTGTACGACCGCGAGGAGTACATCATCTCCCTGCAAGACGACGGTCGGTACGTCATCGACGTCCCCGACTCCTGGCGCGAGTCCGAGGAGTAGTCCGTCGTCATCCTCGTTCGGCTGACGGGAGTCAGACAGATGGATTTAAGCGACGTGCGTGATACCTCTCGACTATGAGCACTGCAACCAAGATCGTTCTCGGCACGATCGCTGCATCGGCGCTGCTGTCAGTCCTGCTGATCTTCCAGACCGCACTCGCCTGATGTTCGAGCCTCGCGAGCTCTCGAGCCCGGTCGAACGGATCCGGGACGAACACGCTCCAGAGGCGCTCGTTTTCGACTGCGACCGGGACTTCGAGACGTTACCACCGGCACAGGCCGAAGAACTCGGGCTCGTCGTCGACTCCCTCGAGCCCGCGAGCTATCCGTCGTCGTGGCTCCCCGAGGACGCGCCGACGCTGCTCGATCGCTACGCGAGTTCGGACCTCACGATCGGCATGCCCGGAGACGGCAGCATCGCCTGGACTCGCCAGACGGATCCGCCGATCGTCCTCGTCAAACCGCGAGTCGAGGGGACGCCCGAGTTGTTCCTCGATTTCCTGCTCGCGGAGGCGTTCGTCGAACTCGGACTCGAGGTGCCCGAACACTTCATCGGTTTCTTCGAGGACGCCTATCCTGATCTGGACCGAGCGGTCGCGTTAGATCCCGGCGGCACCTATCAGGTCGCGGCGGCGCTGTACGACGGCTGGGTCGGACTCGGGAGCCGCGAGGTGTTCGCCGAGTGGCACGGCGACGAACCGGAACTGGCCGACGCCTGGCAGGACGCAGGAGGTCGCCTCGAGGGTCGAGTTTCGGGACTCCCGCGGGCGGTCGCTCGCGGCGAGACGGAGTTTGCCGACGCGACGGAACTCGCGTGTGCAGCGATCAAACACGCGATCGAACTGCCCGCGCCGTTCGCCGCGCTCGATACTGACGCCTATCACGAGCACGGGCCCGACTACGCGGTCAGGTGGGCCGAGAAAACGTTCGAGTCGCTGGCGGAGTGATCGCCACCGAAAACGGTGTAATTGCCCCTCGAGTTTTTCGATCGGTTCCGACGTTCGTCCTCGCAGTTTCGCGGCCGATACTCAGAACTCTGCGTCGACGGTGCCGTCCTCGTCCAGATCGATTACGCCGTCGAACTGGGCACGGAACTCGTCGACGACGTCCGGGTTGTGAGGCTCTTCCGAGAGATGAAAGAGGCCGACAGCGTCGTGTTCCTCGAGCAGTTCGCGAATGCGTTCGACGGCCTCGAGCGCCTGTTCGTCACCGGCGTAGTAGGCGAGTTCGGTGACGGAGTCGAAGCTGATGCGGAGTTTACCGTCGTTGTTCGCGAGGAAACCGTCGATGTGCTCGACGATTCCGTCGACGTCGTCGGGGGCGGCGACGTAGTGGATGGTGTCGGTCTTCCGTCGCGAGTAGCCGCGTTCGATCGATAGCGTGTCGAGGATCTCCGCGCGTTCCTCGTCGACGTCGTAGTGCTCGAGTTTCTGTTTGACTTCGCGTGCGGTCGTCCGGGTAGAAATAACGAGGAAGTGGTCGGTGTCGGTCTTGAGGAAGTCGGTGTCGATGCGATCCGTTTCGCCGGTACTCGGATGAAGCAAGAGAATCCCAGTCCCCCCTGGTACCGTCTCCGGTGTCCCATCTATCTCGAGCGTGTAGTCCATACTGGCCTGAACAACTTTCGGGATCGACTTAATAGTGCGGATATACCGGTCGTTACCGAGTATCGTTCAACTGAGTTTGCTGTCCTCCTGGAGCAACAAGACCAGCATCGAGAGCCCGGAGATAAGGATGAGAAGCAACGCGGGGATCGCTGCGTATCGGTAGGCGAGCGCGTCCTGGGCGTTCCAGATGATGCTGACGAGTGTCTCCATCCCGATGGGTCTGAGCATCAACGTGACCGGTAGCTCCTTCATCGTCGTCAGGAAGACGAGCACGCCGCCGGCGATCACGCCGGGCATGATGAGTGGTAACGTCACGCGCCGAAACGCCTCGAATCGGCTGGCGTTGAGCGTGCGTGCGGCCTCGATGGTCTTGTCGTTGACCTGCAGGACCGAGGATCGGACGGTGCCGACAGCCTGTGGCAGGAACCGGACGACGTAGGCGAATACGAGCAACGCGACGCCCTGCCTGTACAGCGAGGGAAGTGCCCGGTTGCCCAGGAACACTAGTGCGAGCCCGATGACGACACCCGGGACAGCGAATCCGACGTAGGTCGCTCGCTCGAGTACCCTCGAGAGCAGAGAGTTTGCCCGTCCGGAATAGTACGCGACTGGCAGGGCAAAGAGACACGCGACCAGTGCGGCCAACAGTGCGAGCCGAACCGAGTTGTACGCGAACGCCCACTGGAACTCGTAGGATGGGATTGGATCGCCTTCGCTTCGGAACAGCCAGCTCGTGAAGATGGTGACCGGGACGACGAGCGTGACGAGGCCGAGCAGTGAGACGAACCCCATCGCGGGCCACTTCCAGTTGCCGAGTTGGATCGTACTCCCGCTTCCGCCGCCACCTGTGGCGTCTTCGTCGCGGCCGATCCCGGCTTCGATGACGAGGACGATGGCGACGATGGCGATCAACTGGAGTGCGAGGAGGGCGGCGTACTCGCGGCCGAACTCGGTGGCCTCCCAGTAGATCCTGCTCGTGAAGACGTTCGCCCCCATGAACGCGGGTGTCCCGAAGTCCGAAATCGCGTACAGACCGGCGAGCAAGGCGCCTGCGGCGATCCCGGGTCTGATCTGAGGGAACGTGACCCGCCGGAACGCCTCGAGCGGTCCGGCATTGAGCGTGCGGGCGGCGTCGACGATCGAACTATCCATCGACAGCAACGCGGCCCTGGTTGTCAGGAACACGTAGGGGTAGGTGTACAGCGTGATGATGAGAATTGCACCGGGGAGGCCGTCGATGGAGGGAATGGTCGTTCCAAAGAGTGAGTCCACTTCACCACCGGAGCCGAACATCCCGACGAACGCGATCGCACCGATATAGCTCGGGATAACCAGCGGGAGCGCGGCGACGACGGTCCAGACTCGAGGATACGGGAGGTCGGTCCGAGTCGTCAACACGGCCAGTGGAACGCCGAGAACGATCGAGAACAGCGTGACCAGCGCCATCAGGACGATACTGTTGATCGTGATCCAGGCAGTTCGTGAGGAGACGATGAGGTCGTACGCACGCGAGGGTTCGACTTCGACTGCCCGTAAGACGAGCCAGAGCATCGGCGAGATAACGAGCAGGGCGACGATGGTGCTCGCGACCGCCAGCATAGCTGTCGACCGATCGGTCTCGGCGAGCCGATCACGGACCGATCGCGAAGAATCCGGATGGGTAGTGAGTGGTTTCATTGTACTCGTCCGATCCGTCATCGAGAGTCGAATCTGGTTGATCGCTTGGAGTTAGGTTGCCCTAAATCCTCCGGACCGTCCTACGGCGTAAGAAGTGACGAAAACAGACGACGGAAGCGCCGACGGTGCTATACCCCCAGTCCTTCCTCGTCGATCAGGTCTCCTGCCTCCTGCAGGTCCATGTCGAAGTCGCTCAGGTCGAACTCCGGTGGGTTGATCTCCTCGAGGTCGGGCAGCGGCCCGACGTAGTCGACGCCCTCGACGACGGGGTACTCGCCGTTCGCGTCCATCATGAACTCCTGCCCTTCCTCCGCCAGCAGGTGACGGACGAACTCGGCGACGAGTTCGGCGTCGTTGACGTCGTTCAGGACGCCGACGCCGGCGACGCTGAACAGACAGCCCGCGTCGTTTTCCGTGTACGTCGTTCGGATCGGTGCGTCGGGATCCTCGTTGAGGATACGGGCCGCGTAGTAGCTGTTCCCGAGTGCGACGATCGGGTCGTCGTCGCCGCCCCGGTTGACGGCTTCGGCCTGGTCGGAGCCGCCGGTAAAGATCTCGGCGTTCTGGTCGTCGGCCATCGCCTGGACCCACTCGCGGGTCTCTTCTTCACCCTCGAGTTCGACCATCGCCTGGATGAACCCGCGGAAGGTTCCGGAGTTGGGTCGGGTCGAGATGATGTCTTCGAATCGGTCGTCGTGGGCGTACTCCATAATGTCGGTCGGCAGCTCGTCCCAGCTGTCGAACGGCGTCTCGTCGAGCCGGTCGCTGTTGTACTGGATCGAACGGGTTCGTCCAGTGACGCCGGTCCAGTAGCCGTCGTTGTGCTGGTAGCTGCCGGGGACCGCGTCGACGACGTCGTCCGGAAGCGGCTGGAGGACGTCGTTGTTGTACAGTTCGTTCAGTGCACCCGGGTCCTGGGAATACATCAGGTCTGCCGGATGCGTTTCTTCCTCGAGGATCTGGTTGACCTGGACGTCGTTGTCGTCGTAGTCGGTGCTGACGGTGAAGTCGTCGTACTCGTCTTCCAGTGCCTGAAAGACGGGGTCGATCTGGTCGGGCGTTCGTCCCGAGTAGACGGTGATTTCGCCCTCGAGGTCGCCGAGGTCGTCCCACGAGACTGCGGTCGAGCCAATCGACTGTGCCATCGGTTCGACGTCAGCGATCGGTGTGCTGTCGCCGCTGTCGCCGAGACAGCCTGCGAGTCCCGAGATACCGGCGACGGAAACGCCCGTGGCGGCGAGGAATCGTCGTCGGCCGATCGTCGACTGCTGCGTCGAACTGCTGTCGCGCTGTTGCATATCTAGTTTTAGGCTGACCTAAAATACATATAGCTTCCGATTGTTGCCGGAGATACAGGAGTAAAACGGACGCACTACGGCCTATTCGTGCAAGCCACCGTTGGTTTCGGGTGGCCTAAACTCTCAGCAATATCTTTTTAGGCCACCCTAAAGAGACTGTCGGTCCTTCCAGTCGCGTCGGAAGCCGAACCCGTTTTGCGGTCGGAGGACGACCCTGTGTGTATGAGCGTGCGTGAAGAGTTCGACGAGTGGGCCGAAGCGGGCAAGGACAAGGGTATGGAAGAACGCCACTGGCACACGGCGAAACACGCGCTCGCGCGCATGCCAGTCGAGGAAGGCGACACGATTCTCGACCTGGGAACCGGATCGGGATACGCGCTGCGAGCACTCCGAGAAACGGCGAACACGGGTCCGTCGTACGGACTCGACGGCTCACCCGAGATGGTCCGAAACGCTCGCGACTACACCGACGAGGACGACATCGAGTACGTCTGTGGCGACTTCGACGACCTCCCGTTCGAAGACGACTCGATCGACCACGTCTGGACGATGGAGGCGTTCTATTACGCCGCCAATCCCCACAACACCCTCGAGGAAATCGCCCGCATCCTCCGACCGGGCGGGACCTTCTACTGTGCGGTCAACTACTACGAGGAGAACGTCCACTCCCACGAGTGGCAGGAGAAGATTTCCGTCGAGATGACCCGCTGGGATCGCGAGCAGTACCGCGAAGCGTTCCGGGAAGCCGGCCTTCACGTCGCCGAACAGGACAACATCCCGGACCTCGAGATCACGATCCCGGGCGAAGCCGAGTTTCCGACGGAAGACTGGGACACCCGCGAGGAGATGGTCGAACGCTACCGCGAGTACGGCACGCTGTTGACGGTCGGCGTCGCCCCCTAATTTCGACTCGAGACAGCCGTTCTCGGTTCGATACCTCGCTAGGGAGCCGACTCTGGCGTCTCGGATCGTTCGTCGGCTCGTTTTCGCTGTCCCCAGAACCCCTCGCCTTTCGTCACTTCGAGGTCGCCGAGCACTTCGGTCTGGCAGGACAGTCGCAGTCCCTCACGGCCCCGTAGTGGCGGCATCGAGAGCCGTCGCCGTTCGGCCGGCGTCGGTTCACCGACCTCGCCTTCGACTCGAACGGCACAGGTACCACAGGTCGCGTGACCGCCACAGTTGATCCTGTCAGCCATCCCGTTGTGTGGTGACAGCCCCGCGTCTAGCAGTACGTCCCGGAGGTTCGCGCCGCGTTCGCACTCGATCCGCTCGCCGTCGTACTCTATCGTCAGCATACACTGTCCTACGATACCAGAGAACAAAGAGCTGCAGGGGCTCTACTCGAACCGTTCCCCGGCCGGAATCGTCACCTCGAGCCAGTTCTCTTCCGGCGGCAGCGGACAGTCGAACGTCTCGCTGTAGGCACAGAAGGGCGTGTACGCGAGGTTGAAGTCGACGACGAGTTCGTCTCCATCCGCGAGTTCGCGGTCGGACGCCAGTTCCATGTACCGACCGCCCTGGTAGGTCTGCTGGCCCGTCGTCTTGTCCCGGAACGGGACGAAAAGCGGCTCCGGCTGCTCGCTGCCGGGTCGTTCCTGCTGGTAGGCCGCCAACTCGTACGTGCCGTCCTCGAGGTCGTCGTCCTCACGCTCGAGGTCGAAGGTAAGCGTGACGGTCCGGAGATAGCGCATCTCTCGGCCCGTCGTCGTGTCCATCAGGACGACTTCGGGGTCGTCGTGGACCGTCGCGGTCGCGGTCACGCGGTAGTCGGCATCCGGATCGAAGTAATCGAGTCCGTCGAACCCGTCGCGCTCCTCGGGCGGAATCGGCGACTGTGGGTGCTCGCCAAAGAAACCGTCTTTCTCCTCGCGTTTCGACTCGAGTTCCGCGCGCCACTGATCGACGTCGAAATCGGCGTCCGTCTCGCTCATACCGTCGTTTGGCGGCCCACACTCGAGTGCGTTGCGTTCGCTGATTCGATCGGACTCCCCGCGAGCTAAATGCTCGGTGCTATTGCGCTGGCGACGAACAGGTCCGCGAGAAACAGGACGAACGCGAAAAAACCGTCGAACTGGTGGTCTTCGGACTGATGCGTAGACGTAGGCTGCCAGTGCGAGAACCATACCTGTGATTTCGTGTATTTCAACTACTATGTTTCTGTAGCGCGAGTCGTCCGCCACCGTTCACTCGCTGAGAGCAGGGCGAACCCACTTCCCTGCCCTTCGGCTATCGACGACCATGTGGCCCTGGGAACACGCGATCGTCGGCTACCTCGCGTACTCGCTGTTCTGTCACGCCTACTACCGCGAGTCGCCGGGCGGCCTCGAGGCGTTCGCAGTCGTCTTCGCCTCCGTTCTCCCCGATATCATCGACAAACCACTGGCCTGGGAGTACGGCGTCTTCGAGACCGGATACGCGCTCGGTCACTCGATCTTCTTCGCGATCCCGCTGGCGATCGTCGTCGGCTTTCTCGCGCGCTCGTGGGGCCGAACGCGTACAGGAGTTGCCTTCGGCCTAGGCTATCTGCTTCACCTGCCGGCAGACGTCGTCGACGGCTACGTCAGGGGTGGCGAGCTCGAGTGGGGGATCGTCCTCTGGCCGGTCGCGCCGGTCGAGACACCCCCGACGCACACTCACGAAGGGTTTCTCGCCGAGTTCACGCGGTTGTTCGCCGGCTATTTCGACCAACTTCTTGCCGGCGACCTCTCGACGTATCTGTGGCTCCAGGTCGGGATCGCCGTCCTGACGGCTCTCCTGTGGGTCTACGACGGCGTGCCTGTCGTGCGCGAGTGTCTGCTGTGGGCTAAACGAGTGCTGTCGTCGGTCGGGGCGGCTATTCGTGGACTGACGAACTCCCAGCGACGATAACCAGTTCACTCGCCCGCGTCGCCTTCGATCGTCAACACGCCGTTGTGAACGGTCACGTCGTTCGCCGTCGCCGGAAGATCGAACTCGAGTTGTCGGTCGCCCGCGACGACGATGACTCTCGAGTCGAGGACGTCGATCGAGACGCCGTCGTCGGTCGCCACGTTCTGTCCGAAGTCGACGACGACGAGGTCCTCGCGGTCGTCGTACTCGAAACTGCGGACGAGCGAATCCTGACCGTCGGCTTCTCGAAGTGGTTCTGGTACGTTCACGTTCGTCTCGAGGGATGGATGACCGGTAAGGGGTCGGCCAGCAACGGCCTGCCGCCGTGGTCTGGGACGCAACGCTTATTCGTTCCCACGAAATCTACTCAGCCATGTTACACTACGACTGTTCACCGACGTTGGAGGTGCCGTCGACGCCGTGAACGATCGTCGACCGCTTCTCGTCTTTCTCGGGTCTCTCGTGGCGCTCTCTGGTGGTTTCGTCGCTATCTCGTGGCTCGCCGACGTCAGTATGCTCGTACTCTTGCCCGCGTACATGTTCACGCCGATGCTCGCCGGAATCGTCACCTGCATCGCTGGTGGCCCGTCGTTCGAGGCGGCAGGGCTCCGGTTTCCCCACGGACGCTTTCGCTGGCTCGCGGTCGCCGCGGCCGTTCCGATCCTCCTCGTGTTGGTCGGGACGGCGATCGCACTCGCGATTCCGGGCGTCGAGTTCGTCCCCGACGCGAACCCGCTGACCGGCGAGGGGACCGAGTTCGCCGAGACCCAGACACAGGACGGTGAGGCTGCCGCTGGACCGGACCTTCCCGGCTGGCCCTGGAACCTGCTGATTACGATCGTCGCCGCACTCGTCTTCGGCGTGACGATCAACGCCGTCCTCGCGTTCGGCGAGGAGTTCGGCTGGCGCGGCGTCCTCCTGACCGAACTCGCACCGTTTGGCTTCTGGGGTGCCTCGGCGATCATCGGCGTACTCTGGGGTCTCTGGCACGCGCCGGGGATCCTCGAGGGATACAACTACCCGAACTACCCCGTCGTCGGCGCCGGAGTGATGACCCTCGCCTGCCTCGCGATGTCGCCGGTCTACACGTACGTCACGATGCAAGCGAAGTCGGTGCTCGCGCCGACGATCCTGCACGGGACGTTCAACGGCTTCGCGGCGACGATGCTGGTCTTCGCACAGGGTGGCCACGAACTCCTCGTTAACTCCGTCGGCGGAATGGGGATTCTGGCCTTCGGCCTCGCTGCAGTCGTGATCGCCGTTCGCGGTGCGCCCGATCTCGAGCGGGAGTGGGCGCTCCCTGACGAAGGTACTGCGGGCGAAGGCGAAACTAGAGATCGAGATTCAGGCCCGCTCGAGGCGTCGCCACCCGAGGAGTGAGAACTGCGCGGGTTTATCACCGAAGCCGCGACGAGTTCGGTCCGTCAACGCTATGGACGACCGGAGAGGAGTACTGACAGCATGACGGACTGGCGCCCGATCTTCGGCCACGACGAGCCCTACGACGAACAGGTCGACGGGATCGAGACGGCCATCCAAACCGCCCGCGAGGGCGGCTACACCGTCGTCGAGGGAGCCTGTGGCACCGGGAAGACGATGCTCGCGCTCACGGCTGGGATCGACCTCGTGCGCGACCCCGACAGCGACTACGAGCGCGTGTTCGTCCTCACGAGCGTCAAGCAACAGCTGCGCCAGTTCGAAGAAGATCTGGAGACGATAAACGAGAACCTGCCCGACGACTGGCAGCCCGTCTCGGGGCTCACGCTGGTCGGCAAGGCCGACGTCTGTCCGTACAACCGCGAGGGCGCGGCGGGGATCGACGACGGCAACGTCTACGACCGCTGTGAGACGCTGCGGGATCGGACCCGAGACCTCGTGGGAGAGGGTGGCGAGACGACCGCGGGGACCCTGGCCGCACGCGCCCGCAGCCAGCAGATCGGACTCGCCGACAGCGGGAGTTCGACCAGCAGCAACTTTCTCGAGACGGCCGGCGAACCAACGCCGTACCCGCCCGACATGCCGGCATACAGCGACGGCGGACCGGTGAGTGCCGAAACCGAGTACTGTCCGTTCTACGCACAGTATCTCGAGGATCTGCCCGACGGCGAAGACGGCGACCCGGCCGAGGCCGTCCCCTACGACTTCACCGAGGCCGGAATGGTCACGCCCGAGGATCTCGTGGCCCGTGCAGCCCGGAACGGTACCTGCCCGCACTCGGTGATGGGCGCGGTGCTGGGGCAGGTCGAGGTCGTCGTCGGCAACTACTACCACGCGTTCGATCCCCGGACGACCGGCTCCTTTACGGGTGCCTTGCTCGACGACTCGACGTTCGTCGTCTGCGACGAGGCGCACATGCTCGAGCCTCGCGTTCGCGACCTGGTCAGCGACGGTGTCGCCGACCGGACGCTTCGGGACGCCGAGACCGAACTCTCGCGAGTCATCCAGCCGGTCAAGTTCGAACGCGAGGGCCGGAACGCCCAGGGTGGGTCGAAGACCGCCGACGCCGACCTCGTACGCGCCGAACTGAACGACAGCGACGTCTCCTACGAGGAACTGAACCGTACCCTCGAGTTCGTCCAGGATCTCCGCGTGGAACTCGACCGCAGAGTAACTGCCCACCTCGACCGGAACCACAGGGGGTGGGAGTCGAACCTGACGGATCTCGAAGACGAGGAGATCCCTCTCCGTGATCCTGCCGAACCTGCCGAAGACGAGATCACAGAGTGGGCTCGCGAGGCCGGCTACGGCGACGTCGAGTGGGTCCGCGCCGAGTCCGTCGGTGCCGTCGTCGCTCGCATTCTGAACGAGGCCGAAGACGAAGAACGAACCCGTGCCGCGCCAGCGGTCGGCCGCGTGCTCGGCGAGTGGTATCGCTGCGACCACACCGACTACTTCCGGGAGATCGAACTCGAGCGCACCTGGGACGACACCGAACCCGCCGACTCCTGGCGACGGGCCTACAACGCTCGCCTCGCACTGCACAACTGCGTCCCCAGTGACGCCATCGGTGAGCGACTCGGGACTTTCGGCGGCGGCGTGTTGATGAGTGCGACGCTCGAGCCGATGGCGGCGTTTACCGAGGTGACGGGCCTCGAGTACCTCGAGCGCGAGGCAGACAGACCGGTCGTCGAACGTCGGTACGGACTGCACTTCCCCGAGGAGAACCGCGAGAGCTTCGCGGTCGCCGCGCCAAAGTACACGTACGATAACCGCGGGCGTCCGGGAGAGGAGAATCAGACCAGAACGCACTACGCCGATGCCGTCTCGCAGGTTGCCGGCCTCCCCGGAAACGTTCTCGTCGGCATGCCGAGTTACGCCGAGGCCGAGTGGATCGCCGGCGAACTCGAGGAACGGGTCGACAAACCCGTTCTGCTGGATGCCTCGAGCGACGACGAGACCACCCAGTCGCTGAAATCCGAGTTCTTCGCGGGCGAGGGGAAGGTACTCGTGACGAGTCTCCGGGGAACGCTGACGGAGGGCGTCGACTACAGCGGCGACCGCCTTTCGGCCGCCGTGGTCTGTGGCGTTCCGATCGTCAACACCTCGAGTCCGCGGACGAAGGCCGTCAGGCGAGCCTACGACGACGCCTTTGGCGACGGCTTCGAGTACGCGCTGACGATTCCCGCAGTCCGGAAGGCACGGCAGGCGATCGGCCGTGTCATCCGGAGTCCGGAAGACATGGGCGTCCGGGTACTGCTCGACGAACGCTACGCTCGCGATAGCTGGGATTCCGTTCGCGGCTACCTGCCGGACGACGGTGAGTTCCAGTCCGTGAGCCCCGACATGCTCGACCTCGGACTCGACCGATTCCGATCGAAACTCGAGTCGTAGTTCAGTACTGCACCGGAGACGCCTGCCGTGCTCGCTCGCGAACTCGTTCTTTGATCGCGCTGCTCGAGTAGCGCCGTTCCCCGTCGGCCTCGAGGCCGCTCGCGCGTTCGACGCGACAGTCGACTCCCCAGTCCGTGAGCATAGCTTCGACCTCGCGTTCGTCGTGGTGCTGGTCGTGGCCGAGGACGAGCACGTCCGGATCGATTTCGCGAATCGGTACCGAGAAGTCCTCGGGATGGCCCAGATGTGCGCGATCGACTATCTCGAGGGCGTCCACGACCTCACGGCGCTGTTCGGCGGGGAGGACGGGAGCCGGTTTGTGCGTGATACTCTCCGATCGGGCGACGATCACGTGCAGTTCCTCGCCCATGGCTGCGGCCTCCTCGAGATAGTGGACGTGACCGGGATGGAGTATAGTAGCTACTGCAAGTCAATGCACACCTGATCGCACGACAACTGTGCGATCAGTGTGTAAATAGTTGCAGTTGTTACTATCGGTCGAAGGTACCCTGGGCGACGACGCGGGTCGCGGTCATCCCGATCCCCTGACCCGGAGGGTCGTCGTGGTCGTCGTCTCGGTGTACAGCGAGTACAGCAAGACTGCGAAGCCGCCGGCGGTAAACGAACTCTGGATGGCGACGCCGAGCGCGACGTTCCCGCCGAGCAGGTGAGCGAGGCCGCCGACGACCGATCCGGCGAGAATGAAGCTGAACCCGATGGTGACTGCTCGCAGTGCTCGAGAACCGGTTCGACGGAACGCTCGGTAGGCGAGCAACGCGACCGCGCCGCCGAGCAGTAGCGTCGCAGCGTTTGCCGCCGCGATGAGTGGCGTGTATTCGTTCATGAGTTCGATCGGGGACTGTTGTCACGACCTGTGCTACTCGAGCACTTCAGTCGGTCAGCCGGTTCCCACTCACTGGAATCGCCAGGAACATGTTCGGATAGTATAGCGGTTGTCGTTTGCTGTTACTCGTCGACGATCACGCCTCGATGACGCTGCTCGTCGACCGGTTCGACGGTAAACCCGAGCGACTCGTAGAACGGTCGAACGCCGTCGTCGAAGCGTGCGGTAAGCCGTCCCTCGCGCTCGAGTGCGCGCTCGATCAGGAGTCGCCCGATCCCGTTTCCTCGATGGCGGCGACGGACGCCGATGGCCGAGACGTGGGCTCCCCCGTCGACGTCCTGTGGCTCGAGGACGGCGGTACCGAGGATCCGTTCGGCCGTTTCGTCCGATCCTGAATTCGATCGACCACCGCGTCGGTCACCCGCGACGAGGACGTCGCTGGCGTCGATCCGGGTTTCGACGTCGCCCGGTTCGAGCATCGCGGCGTCGAGGATGCGCCTGACCTCGAGGGCGTCGTCCGGCCGAGCGGTGCGAACGAACGGTGACATCGTTACTGGCGACCCGTGAACCGAGCGATCGGCAGGGAGAGTGATCTCGGTCGGCTCGTGATCCGGTCGAGACGTCGGTAGACGTGTGTTCCCGCCATTACTGAGTGGACTCCGTGTTCGGGGGGCAAAACTCTCCGGCTTTCTGGCTCACCTGTGTGGACGACTACCTGTGTCTGTCAGCCGTCCTATCGACGTCAGTATCTCGCGAGGAACGAACCATTATTTGCCCCTGCGCAAATATTGCGTCAAGGAATGACTGGCACCCACGACGCCGTTACGTTCGCCGACATCGAGGCGGCCCGCGATCGGTTCGACGACGACTCGGTCGTCAAACGCACGCCCGTCGAACGGAGTACGTCGCTGGACGAGATAACCGGCGGCGAGGTCCACCTCAAGATGGAACACCTCCAGTGGACGGGCTCGTTCAAGACGCGTGGCGCGTACAACAAGATCGCCAAGTCCGTCGCGGAAGGCGACGTCGGACGCGTCGTCGCCGCAAGCGCCGGCAACCACGCACAGGGCGTCGCGCTCGCGGCGACGAAACTCGACGTCGAGTCGACCATCGTGATGCCCCGGACCGCACCCCAGGCCAAGGTCGACGCGACGCGGGAGTACGGAGCCGAGGTCGAACTCGTCGGCACCGACTTCCGGGAGGCGATGGCCCACGCTCAGGAACTCAGTTCGGGAGACGACGACGTCGAGTTCGTCCACGCCTACGACGACCCCGCGATCGTCGCCGGCCAGGGAACGCTGGGCGTCGAGATGTACGAGGACCTCCCCGAGGTCGACACCATCGTCGTCCCGATCGGCGGCGGCGGGCTCATCTCGGGAATCGCGACCGCGTTCGCCGAACTCTCGCCGGACACCCGCGTCGTCGGTGTTCAGGCCTCGGGTGCCGCGACGGTTCCGGACAGCCTCCAGAAAGGGATCCCGGTCTCGCTCGAGTCGGTCGACACGATCGCCGACGGGATCGCTACCGGCGGCATCTCCGATCTCACGCTCTCGCTGATCGAGGACCACGTCGACGAAATCGTGACGGTGACCGACGGCGAGATTGCGCGGGCGATCCTCCTCTTGCTCGAGCGAGCGAAACAGGTCGTCGAGGGTGCGGGGGCAGCGTCGGTCGCGGCCATCATCAGCGAGGAACTCGACGTCTCCGGCGAGACCGTGATGCCGCTTCTGTGTGGTGGCAACCTCGATATGACGATGCTCCAGACGGTGCTCGTCCACGCACTTTCCGATCGCGAACAACTGCTACGGCTGCGCGTCCGGATCGACGATCAGGCGGGGAAGATGGAGGAGATCTCGGGCCTGATCGCGAAACACAACGCCAACATCCAGACGGTCCGCCACGACCGGTCGGCGCCCGAACTCGACGTCGGCGAGGCTCACCTGGTCTTCGAAATCGAAACGAGCGGTGCAGGGCAAGCGCGGGCGATCATCCGCTCGATCCGGGACACCGGCTACGAGGTCAAACACGTCAACGCCTGACTGCTCGCCCGCTATCCGCCCTTGATCAGCCGCAACACCGTCACCTCGTCGCTCTCGACGGGCTGATCCTCCGGAACGGGTCGACCGTCGACGAGAACGCTCACCTCGTGAGGACTCAGATCGACCTCCCGGAGCAGGCCAGCGTAGGTCCGCTCCTCGAGTTCCTCGAGATCGATCTCGTGGGTCCCCTCGCCTTTGACGTCGACGGTGACGTGCATATCCGCAGTTACGACGGCGTGGACTTGAGCGCGTCGCTCGGTGCCGACTCGCTCCTCGCCGCCTGAACTGGTACAGGTTCGATACACTCGGAAAAGCGGGCCGGGACGGCCCATAGACGGTCTTCTGGTGCCGATCGGGTGAGGTGAATACGTGAACGGCAAGCGTAGATCAGTTCCTGTGACGAGTAAATAGCGTAGTACGTCCTTCGAAAGTGGGAATCGTCGAGAGGTGGTATACTCGAGCGGGACCGAGCAGGGCGTTTCGACGACGACCTTCGGTCGATTTATTTCCGCCCCACGCGTTGGGCCGGTATGAGCGAGGCCGACGCAGAGGCGGCGGAGCCGACACCCGGCAAGACCGAAGTCTGGATCGAGAAGTACCGGCCGGAACGGCTCGACGAGATCAAGGGCCACGAGAACATCGTGCCGCGGCTGAAACGGTACGTCGAGCAGGACGACCTGCCGCACCTCATGTTCGCAGGGCCGGCGGGAACCGGTAAAACCACGGCTGCACAGGCTATCGCCCGCGAAGTCTACGGCGACGACTGGCAGGAGAACTTCCTCGAGTTGAACGCCTCCGACCAGCGCGGGATCGACGTCGTCCGCGACCGGATCAAGGACTTCGCACGTTCCTCCTTCGGCGGCTACGACCACCGCATCATCTTTCTGGACGAGGCCGACGCACTCACGAGCGACGCCCAGTCCGCACTGCGTCGGACGATGGAGCAGTTCTCGAACAACACCCGCTTCATCCTCTCGTGTAACTACTCGAGTCAGATCATCGACCCGATCCAGTCTCGCTGTGCGGTCTTCCGTTTTACCGAACTCACGGAGGACGCAGTCGAGGCCCAGGTCCGCGAAATCGCGGCTAACGAGGGCATCGAGGTCACCGACGACGGCGTGGACGCACTGATCTACGCGGCCGACGGCGACATGCGAAAGGCGATCAACGGTCTGCAGGCCGCGGCCGTCATGGGCGAGACCGTCGACGAGGAGACCGTCTTCGCGATCACTTCCACCGCTCGCCCCGAGGAGGTCGAGGAGATGGTCGAACACGCCATCGACGGCGACTTTACCGCCGCCCGCGCCGCACTCGAGGACCTGCTCATGGACCGCGGACTCGCCGGTGGCGACGTCATCGACCAGCTTCATCGGTCCGCCTGGCAGTTCGACATTCCCGAGCAGGCGACCGTGCGGCTGCTCGAGCGACTCGGCGAAGTCGACTTCCGCATTACGGAGGGTGCGAACGAGCGCCTGCAACTCGAGGCGATGCTGGCGTCGCTGGCGCTGGAAAACGAATCGTCTGCGTAACTGTTCGCTTCACTTTTACTTTCGCTCCGTTCGGCGAGCCTTGTAGTGCCAGCCAGACGAACTCGAGCTATGCGATCGCCACTCGAGATCGTCGACGAAGAGACGTACTGGATCCGCAGCCGCGACGTCAGTGACTCCCCGGCCATCGGCGGGGACGACTACTTCTCCGAACACGACGTGTCGCGTCCGTCGGAGGTAACCACTGACGACCTGCCGCCCGCCGAGAGCGACGCCGTCGCCGCGATCGATCGCGAGGCGCTCGAGCGCGAGAAGACGATCGGCAAGTGGCAGGTGACCGGCTCGGGCGAACGGATCGCGGAGCTGTGGCCCGAGTTCGTCGCCGACGCGGAAGACGGCATCATCTGGGCGACGAAGGCGATGACGACGTACGGATACGAACACCTCGAGATGTACGACGACTATCTCCTGACGGTCTACACGCCGAACTACTTCGCGAAACACGACGTCGACCGCGTCAGAGCGTACCTTCGAGAGGAGTACGGCATCACGCACGAACTGTACTACAAACCGGACATCTACACGAGCAAGGGGATCGTTGCGGAGTCGGCCGCGGAGTTCGGGCTCTCGGTACCGGCCAGGTACGTAGCCTGAGCTGTCAGGTCAGATCCAGCGCTTCGACGCCGCGGAACGCGAACGCCGTCCCGTCGTCGTCCTCCGCGACGCCGACGTCCCAGCCGTGGTCGGCGGCGATCTCCTCGACGTGATCCAGTTGCATCGCACTCCCATCGGTTCCGTTCAGTCGACCGGGCGTCGGCGCGCCCTGCCGTCCGTCGGAGCCGGTCGCCGTCGGTCTGTCGCCGACGACGTAGAAGCCGTCGTCCGTCGCGCCGACGGTGACGGTGACCGGATCGGTGCCGTTCTCGCTTTCGGTGCCGGTATCGATCGCGGTCTCGAGGACGTTCTCGAACAACTCGCGTAGCCGATCCCTGTTGGCCTCGAGGATGAGGTCGCTCTCGGTGACCAGTCGTGCGCCGTCGGCCTCGACGGTCGTCCAGGCGTGGCGTGCGACGTCGCTGACCGCGACCGGTTCGACCTCCTCGCCCTCAGTGCCGACGGTCTCGAGCAGTTCGTCGAGTGCGATCTCGAGTTCCTCGTGGGACTCCTCGATCGTCTCGAAATACTCCTCTTTGCCGCTTTTCTGGGCGAGTTCGAGATAGCTTCGCGCGACGGTCAACTGTGGTTCGATATCGTCGTCGGCGAGTTCGGCGATACTCTCGAGGCGCTTCGTGGCGGCTGCGTGCTCGAGTTCGCGACGTTTGCGGTCGGTGACGTCGTCGTAGACGAGCAGTCCGGCTTTGGTTCGTTCGCCGCCCTCGTCCCCGTCGTCGACCGTCTGGAGCGGGACGACGGTCAACACGAAGTCGCGCGTCCCGTCGACGGTGTCGCGGCGGTGGATGAGCAGTTGCTGTTTTCCGGCGCGGAGCGCCTCGTCGAGCGCGGCCGTCCGCTCCTCGAGACCGTCGGGGACGGTGTACTCTGCGAGCGCCTCGCCGACGACCGTCTCGTCGTCGCCGAACGTCTCGTTGAAGGCGTCGTTGACGGTTCGAACGACCGGCGTTCCGTCCGTGACCTCGTATCGGACCGCAGGGTCCGGGAACCGTTCGAACAGGGTCTGGAGTCGGTCGCGTTCGTTCTCGAGCTGTCTGCAGGCGTCGGCGAACAGGTTCTGTTTGTCCGCGAGCCGATCGCGCTGTCGTCTGATCCGGTCGCGGTCGTTGATCAGGCCGAGTTCCGTCCAGTTTCGCTCGAGGATCGTCGCGGTGTAGCCACACAGCGACTCGAGCATCTCGAGGTCGGACTCGGCGGAGGAGTTTTCGCTGCCGGTGTCGACGACGACCTGCAGTACGCCGACGTCGCCGACCGGGATGCTGTACAGCAAGCGGTCGGTATCGCCGGCACCACCGAGCACGTCGTGGCCCGCGAGGTCGATGTGCGTCGGCTTGCCGGATCGGAACGCTTCCCCGAACGGGCTCCGAACCGGCGTGTCGCCGAGCGCTTGCTCGGGGACTGCCGGCGAGGACGCCCGGGGCACGAGGTCGCCGAAGTTGACGGTCGCGAGCCAACAGTAGTCGAAGCCGAGCACGTCGACGACTTCGTCGATCAGTTGCTCGAAGAGAATCTCGCGGTCGCGACAGTCGGCGATTCGAGCGGCGGCCTGTAGCAGGGTCGTCGTCCGCGAGGACGTCTCGCCTGCCGACCGCGAACTCCCGTCGTCGATCCGTCGTGACCGGCGGTCGCGGTCCGATCGCGATCCGCCCTCGAGTTCCTCGAGTGACTTCGACTTGCTAGTCTCCGTGGAGTCCTCGATGACGGCCGCGTGATAGACTTTCGCGACTTCGTCGGCGAGGTGGACGAGCGCGTCGTCCGTGTTCCGGCGGACGTAGCCGTCGATTTCGTCGGCCGAGCGGGCAGTCGCCGACGCGTAGGACTCGTCCGTATAGAGGACAAAGGGCGTCGTTCCACAGCGGTTGACCACCTCGAGCAGGTCCGTGGTCGTCGCGGCGTCGGTGTCGTCGTCGGAACCCACTTCTGCGAAGACGACGCAGTCGGCCTGTGGCGCGAGTTCGCCGAGGTCCGCGAGCGAACTGACAGCGTGGATCGTCGACTTCGACTCCGTTCCGGGGGCAGTATCCGCCAGTGCGTGCTCCAGTGCGGCCGCTCCGTCGCGGGCCATCGCTTCGGTCTGGGCCGCATAGAGAATCGTTTGGGGCCGGGGACGCGTTGACGAGTATGCCATCGATGTGTTCGAGCGAATTGGTCGCCTACATACACTGTCCGGAAGACCGGGGTAAAGATTCTTCGGCCACGTCTGACGCTAATTTCTACCAGTAGCAGAAAATAACTAGTCGATGTCGTCGAAACGAGGTCGCTACCTCGCCGTCTGGCGGTTCTCGAGCGGATTTCTGCCGTTCGTCTCCGGACGTCGAACGCGATCGACCGATCCCTACGCTATCCGGTGATTCTCCAGCGGTGAACGTTGCGGAACTGTTTTAGGCGCTGGCTGGCCAACACAACTATAATGAGTGACCTGGCGGACGAGTACCGCCTCGAGTACTTCGAGGAGGAAGGATTCGTGCGAACGGAGTGTCCCGGATGTGGGAACCACTTCTGGACGCGCGATACGGACCGGGAGACCTGCGGTGAGCCGCCGTGTGAGGAGTACGACTTCATCGGCGACCCCGGCTTCGACGAGGAGTACAGTCTCGAGGAGATGCGAGAGGCGTTCCTCTCGTTCTTCGAGGAGCACGACCACGAACGGATCGACCCCTATCCCGTCGCCGCCAACCGCTGGCGCGACGACGTCTTGCTGACCCAGGCGTCGATCTACGACTTCCAGCCGCTCGTCACCTCGGGGGAGACGCCGCCGCCGGCAAACCCCCTCACGGTGAGCCAGCCCTGCATCCGGATGCAGGACATCGACAACGTCGGCAAGACGGGGCGGCACACGATGGCCTTCGAGATGATGGCCCATCACGCGTTCAACAGCCGCGAGGACACCGACGCCGAGTACGCCTACGAAGGCGAGGTCTACTGGAAGAACCGGACCGTCGAACTCTGTGACACCCTGCTCGACGAGATGGGCGCGGACATCACGGACGTCACCTACATCGAAGACCCCTGGGTCGGCGGCGGCAACGCCGGCCCCGCGATCGAGGTCATCTACAGGGGCCTCGAGCTCGCGACGCTCGTCTTCATGTGCATGGAGCAGGATCCCGACGGCGAGTACGAGCTCAAGGACGGGAACCGCTACTCCTTCATGGACACGTACATCGTCGACACAGGCTACGGCCTCGAGCGCTGGACCTGGATGAGCCAGGGGACGCCGACGGTCTACGAGGCGATCTACCCCGACATGATCGACTTCCTGAAGGACAACGCAGGGATCGATCACACCGACGAGGAGGCCGAACTCGTCGGCCGCGCCGCTCGTCTCTCCGGAAACCTGGACATCGACGACGTCGACGACGTCGAAGCGGCTCGCGGCGACATCGCCGACCAGCTCGACGTCTCGGTCGACGAACTTCGGGAGCTGGTCGAACCGCTCGAGGACGTCTACGCCATCGCCGACCACTGTCGCACCCTCGCGTACATGCTCGGCGACGGCATCGTTCCCTCGAACGTCGGCACGGGTTACCTCGCACGAATGGTCCTTCGCCGCACGAAACGGCTCTGTGACAACGTCGGCGTCGACGCCCCGCTGGACGAACTCGTCGACATGCAGGCCGATCGCCTGGGCTACGAGAACCGCGATACGATCCGCGACATCGTCCGTACCGAGGTCGAGAAATATCGCGAGACGTTAGAGCGTGGCGGTCGTCGCGTCGAGACGCTGGCCGAGGAGTACGCCGAGAAAGGCGAGTCGATCCCGACCGACGAACTGATCGAACTCTACGACTCCCACGGCATCCAGCCCGATATGGTCGAAGAGATCGCCGCCGAAGCCGGCGCCGACGTCGCGGTCCCTGACGACTTCTACAGTCTCGTCGCGGACCGTCACGACACCGTCGAGGCGGTCGAGGAGGCGACCGAGGAGGAAGACGAGCGGTTCGCCGACCTCCCCGAGACCGAGAAGCTCTACTACGACGATCAGCAGCGAACCCACTTCGAGGCGGTCGTACTGGACGTCTTCGAGCGTGAGGACGGCTACGACGTCGTGCTCGACCAGACGATGTTCTACCCCGAAGGCGGCGGCCAGCCTGCCGACACGGGAACGCTCTCGACCGACGACACGACCGTCGAGGTCGAGGACGTCCAGATCGAGGACGGCGTCATCCTCCATCGGACCGACGAGAACCCCGGCAAGGGCGAGTTCGTCAACGGCCGGATCGACGCCGATCGCCGCCGACAGCTCATGCGCCATCACACGGCGACACACATCGTCATCCACTCGGCCCGCCAGGTGCTCGGCGATCACGTCCGCCAGGCCGGTGCCCAGAAGGGCGTCGACTCCTCGCGGATCGACCTGCGTCACTACGACCGGATCTCTCGTGAGGACGTCAAGGCGATCGAACGTCGCGCAAACGAGATCGTGATGGAAAACACTGCGGTCAGCCAGGAGTGGCCCGACCGCCACGACGCCGAGGCCGAACACGGCTTCGACCTCTACCAGGGTGGCATCCCGCCGGGCGAACAGATCCGGCTCATTCACGTCGACGAGGACGTCCAGGCCTGCGGTGGCACCCACGTCGCCCGCACCGGCGACGTCGGATCGATCAAGGTCCTCTCGACCGAGCGCGTCCAGGACGGTGTCGAACGAATTACGTTCGCCGCTGGCGAGGCCGCACTCGAGGCGACCCAGCGCAAGGAAGACGCCCTCTACGGGGCCGCCGAGGTTCTCGACGTCACGCCCGACGAAGTACCCGATACCGCCGAACGGTTCTTCGAGGAGTGGAAAGACCGGGGGAAGCAGATCGAGGACCTGAAAGAACAGCTCGCGGCGGCCCGTGCGGGTGGCGGCGGTGACGCCGAGGAAATCGATCTCGGTGACACGACCGCTGTCGTCGACCGCATCGACGCCGACATGGACGAACTCCGTCCAACGGCAACTGCGATCGCCGACGAAGGACAGATCGCTGTCCTCGGTAGTGGCACCGATAGCGCCCAGTTCGTCGTTGCCGTTCCCGACGACGTCGGCGTCAACGCCGGCGAGGTCGTCGGCGAACTCGCCGCCAGGGTCGGCGGCGGCGGTGGCGGCCCACCGGACTTCGCACAAGGTGGTGGCCCCAACGTCGAGGATCTGGACGACGCACTCGAGGACGCGCCGGACGTGTTACGGCAAGTCCTCGACGCCTGATTGTCGTCGGTCGCGATTCCTGCTCTACTGGATTCTCCTATTCTGGTTCTCGTTTTCTCGACCGTTCACCCTACTCTGTGTCAGTTCTCTGCAGGATGCACGAAACACTTGTATGCAGTGCATACATTGTATACAGTATGGGGACGATTTCGACGCGAGTACCAGATGATCTCGAGGCCGAACTCGAGGACTATCTCGAAGCAGAACGCCTCGACCGAAGTACAGCCGTTCGAAAACTGCTTGCTGAAGGCCTCGAAGAGTGGCGGCGCGAACAGGCTCTCGATCGTCTCGAAGACGGCGAGGTAACGTTCACACGGGCAGCCGAAATTGCAGGAGTGTCAACCTGGGAGTTCGCTTCCCTCGCTGAAGACCGAGGCATTATATGGGTCTCGAGTGAGCATCTCGAATCGGATCTCGACGATCTATAAATGTGGGTCTTCGACGCAACACCGCTCATCTATCTCGCAAAAGTCGAGCAACTCGAGTTAGCGTCACATCTGGACGGCTCGTGCCGTATTCCCGAACTCGTATACGACGAAGTCGTAACCACTGGTCTCGAAGAAGGATATCCCGATGCGCGCCGTATCGAGCAACGTGTCGACGATGGAACCTTCGACGTAGTGTCAGTCGACGAGACGCCACTTGTCGATCGCCTCCAGCGAAATCCGAACGTAAGCGACGCTGACGTCGCAGTCATTGCGTATGCTGAGTCGTTCGATGCAACTGCCGTACTGGACGAGGCTACTGGACGACGAGTCGCAACTGTCGAAGGAATCGAGACGCGAGGGACAGGGTATCTCATTCTCCTGTGTGCGAAACGGGGCGCTATTTCTCTCTCAGAAGCACGCGAAACGCTCGATGCTATGATCGATGCTGGGTGGTATTGTTCGCCCGACCTCTATGCGAAACTCGTTCGAAAGCTCGAGTCGTTCGAGACCTGAGGAAGCCACGATCTGTGGAACCGAAGCCGTCACCCTCCATCGAGGACCCGACCGACGCCCTCGAGGACCACGTTCTCGAAGGTGGCTGTCGGCTACTTTCGGACGGAACCTGTCCGCGAGAAACCATAAAGAACGTATAGAGTCGGCGGGTTGGCGAACGTATGCGTCGCCCGCTCGTTTCACGTCCGTACCTCGGGGCGTGGCTCGTCCTCCTGTGGAGTGCTGCCCTCGCGTACAGCACCTACGTCAATTTCCTCGGACTCTCTTTCCGACCGCTCGAGTGGAGTCCCGACGATCGACTCGGCGTCAACTACTACGTCTACCACTACTCGGCCGAAGCATTGCTCGCCGGTGAAGACTTCTACGCCGCGACGCCACCCGGCTTCGGCGACCACTACACCTATCTCTACCCGCCGGTCACGATCCTCACCTGGGTACCGTTTACCGCACTCGAGTCGTTCCACGGCTTCCTCCTCCTGACCGCCATCACGATCGCGGTGTCGGCGGCGTCGGCGGTTGCGATCGTCCGGTTCGTCGAGGACGGCTGGGATCGAACGCTGGGATGGCTCGACGTCGGTGCGATCTTCCTCTTTTTCCTGGGTATCCACTCGACGGGAACGCTCAACTTCGGCAACATCAATCTCCTGCTGGCTGCCGGGATCGTCTTCGGCTTCCTCGCGCTCGATCGGGGCCGGGAGGTCACGGCCGGCGTGCTCTTCGGTGCGGTCGCGCTGATGAAGGTGTTTCCGGCGCTTGTCGGCCTCTACCTGCTGCGAATCCGGTCGTGGGCGGCCATCGCGGGTGCGACGGCGACCGGACTCGGCGGGCTGGCAGCCTCGGCGATCGTCTTCGGTCCCGACACGCTCTATCGCTTTTTCTTCGAGATTCTACTGCCACGCAGCGACACGGCCGCGTTCGTCGGTGGCTATCCCCCGGACGGCACCTACTACGTGACGATCCAGCGCCCGCTCTCCCACATCATCTGGAACGTCTACCCCGACGCACCCGCCGCCGTCCTCCCGATCGCTGCCGCGCTCGTCCTCGGGGCCGTCCTCGCGTACTGCTATCTGGGCCTCGAGACGAAGACCGACCACCTCGTCGCGATCCACGCGACGCTGACGGCGACCGTGATCTTCATGTCCTCGTTCCGGTTCTACCTGGCGCTCGTGTTCCTCTCGTGGGTCCCGCTGCTGTACGTCTGGCACGAGGAACCCGACGACCAGCGACGGGGACAGGCGGTCGTCCTCGGGGTTGGCCTTCTCGCCGTCGCGTACCTCTGGTACGCTCCGCTGATCTGGTCGTACTGGCCGCTCGTCGTCGCGTTCTTCGCCGCTGGAGTCGGCGTCGTCTACGCCTGGTACGAGGACGTCGTGCCGACGCTGTTCGTCCTCGGCGGACTGATCGCCAGCATCACCAGCCGTCCCTCGTCGATGGTCTCGAACGTCCAGGAGTATCCCGGCCCGCTGTCGACGCTGCTCGAACCGCTCGTTACCGTGGGAACGCTCCAGTTGTACGGCCTGCTGGTCATGCTCGCGGCCTGTCTGCTCTACAAGTACCGGCAGGGGGTCGGCGTCGCGGACGTCCGCGAGGCAGGACGGGTGCTCCGGACCGACCTCGAGGAGGGCACGCGAACGGTTCGAGCACGCCTGAACGGCTGACCGAAACCGTCGGTTTTCTCCCACTCGCTCGCGTAGCGAGCGTATGCCAACTGCGTCGAACGGAGACGTCTCGCTGTTCTACGAACGCGAGGGCGAGGGCGAAACCGTCGTCTTCGTCCCGGAAGCCGGCCTCGGCGGCTGGTCGTGGGGCTGGCAACACGCCGCGCTTGCCGGTCCCTTCGAGGTCGTCGTCTGGGACCTCCGGGGAACTGGGCGCTCGGACGCGCCACCAGGACCGTACGACCTCGAGACGCTCGCAGACGACCTCGAGGCGGTACTGGCCGACTGCAATGCACGCAACGTCCACGTCGTCGGGCTCGGACTCGGCGGCGCGATCGCACTCGAGGCCGCCCGGACCTCGAGTCGCGTCGAGACACTTGCGCTGATCGGCACCGCTGCCCGCGAGTCGGAATTCGATCTCGAGGGACTGTTCGCTCCGCCGGACGACCGGGAGGGGCTTCGAGAGTCGCTCGAGACGGCTCTCTCGGCAGAGTTCCGCGAGGACCAACCGGAGGTCGTCGACGGAATCGTCGACTGGCGGGCGGACGGCGACGCCGACCGCGCAGGCTGGGAGGCACAGGTCGGCGCGCTCGAGGGGTTCGACGCGACCGACTGGCTCGTCGAGGTAACTCAGCCAGCGCGGGTCTTGCACGGAACCGACGACGCACTGGTTCCTGCGTCGGCCGGTCGAGAACTGGCCCGAGGGCTGCCGCGTGGCGAGTACGTCGAACTCGAGGGGGCGGGCCACCTCGCGACGATCGAGCAGTCGCGGACGGTCAACGATTTGCTCGTGGGGTTTCTCGAGGAGTGGACGGACGACTAGGTGCGCTCCGTCTCTGTTTTCGCTGCGTCAGTCAGTCCCTTCCGTTTCGTCCAGGCGATCGCTCAAGCCCTCGAACACCGATTTCGTTCCGTCGGGACCGGTGATAGTCAGCCACGTCTCCTCGTACGGCGGCGAGACGTCGATGGCGTACTCGGCGAACGAGCAGCACTGTCGTTCGTTCGCGACGAACGTCGCGAGAGCGGCCAGCGTCTCGTCGCTGCCGTCGAAGCGCAGGGTGTAGCCGTTCTCGCGTTCGGTGACGCCCTCGTAGCGGTCGCCGAGAGCGGATCGGATGTGCTCGGCGCGTTCCGTTCGTTCGTCGGCACTCAACGTGCACTCGATCGATGGTGTCGAATCTGATTCCGTCATACTGCGCTTTCGCTTTGCATAGCGAAGTGCTTAAGCTGTCGAGTCCGAAGTATTGGAGTAACTTCGACTGCTCGAATCTATGTCCGAGAATCCAACGTCGACCGATACCGGCCGTCAGAAACCGGCCGAAAACGCCAGCTGTTGTTGTCCGATCGGCGGAGTACTGGACCTGCTGAGCAGGAAATACGCGATCCAGGTGATCTGCGTCGTCGGCGCGCTAGAACCGGTCAGGTACGGCGAGATCGAAGACGCGTTCGGTGACGTCAGCAGTTCGACGCTGTCGGCACGACTGAACGAGTTGACCGACGCCGACCTCTTAGAGCGCGAGCAACACGATACGATCCCGCCGCAGGTCGAGTATCGGCTCACCACCGACGGCACGGAACTTTGCGAGTTGCTGCAGCCGCTGGTGCGGTGGGCCGAGGACCGGTCACTCTCCGAACAGTGATGTCTCGAGTTTGAACCTCTCGATCCGTGGCAACGACGAGTACCGCACCCTCCCCAGCCGACTCTCTCCCTCACTCTGTTCGTTCGTCCCTCGCGGTTTTCGCGCTGCGATTCGCTGTCGCTTATCGCACCGCAGCGCGCCATCGTCGAACGAAGTCACGCTCACTGGTTGACGATCCTCGACAGTGCTTGCTATCGAGCCCCTACCTACTACGACCGTCGACGTCGAAACAGTAGACGTGACTCTCTCGCTGGCCAGCCGAGCCGACCGATTTCCGGCCCGAACTGCTGTCGTCGACGTCTCGGAGGAGAAACTGTACGCGCCGGCGGAGACGATCGACGAGAAGGCGGTCACCTACGCTGAACTCTCGAGGGCGGCCGACAGGACGGCAGCACGACTCGCGAAACTCGGGATCGGAGCCGGCGATACGGTTTCCTTTCTGAGCCGGAATCGCGTCGCCACGCTGTCGGCGTTCTTCGCGTGTCGTCGACTTGGCGCAACGTTCGCGCCGATTTCGCACTGGCTGACGCCGGCGACGATCGAGCGCCCGGTCGAGGTCCTCGAACCGGATCTCGTCGTCGCCGAACGCGCCCAGTCGGACCTCGTCGGCTCGATCCCGACGGAAGAGACCGTGATGCTCGACGAGTTCGTCGATTCAGCGCCCGACGACCTCGAGTTCGACGGAACCGAGACCGACGCGTCCGATCCGTTGCTCGCGCTCCACGGCGATGGCGGCCAGCCAGTCGTGACGTTCTCCGAACGCACGCTCGAGTGGAACTGCATCTCGACGCTCGTCGCGTGGGGCATCTCCCGGAACGACGTCGCGCCGCTCGTATCACCGCTGTTCTCGACCGACGGACTCGTCCGGACCGCGCTTCCGTTGCTGTACGTCGGCGGCGAACTGCTGCTGGATCGGGCGTTCGATCCTGGGGACACGCTGACCGCGCTCGGTGAACGGGATGCAACGTTACTCGTCGGGCGCGCTCGGTCGCTTCGGGACCTGGGAGCCGATTCACGATTCGGAGAGGCGCTCGCATCGGTCGATCGGCTGGTCTGTGAAGGCGAGATTCCCGACGGCGTGTTCGAGGCCGCACGCAAGTCGAGCACGTCGATTCTCCGGGCGTACGGTCGCCTCGAGTGTCCCACGGCGTTTTGCTGGGCCGGTGACGAGAGCGAGGACGCCGGCGTTGGCCGCCCGATGCCTGACTGTCGCGCTCGATTGACCGACGACGGGACCGTCCTCGAGGGGCCAGTCGAGGGTCGACTCGAGCTTTCGGGACGGCTCGTAGCCGAGGGCTACGCAAGCGTTACCGGAGGAGACGAGCCAGCGACGCCCGATACTGGCGACGAGACGGCGGCTCGAGGTCGATTCTCGAACGGCTGGCTCGAAACCGAAGCGTCGTTTCGACGCGACAAACGGGGGAATTACCGTCCAGCGCCGTCAGGGTAACGAGAGTGAACGGCTGTTCTCCAATTGCGGTAATGCCCGCACAGTACAGAAGGTATATTGTCGTCGAGGCTCCAGTACTCTTCGATGAGTAAACTTCGTATCGCCGTCCTGAACGCCGCTCATCGGGACGCGAATACGACGCGGAACTTTCGACGCGAACTCGATGCCTCGATCGCCGAATTCGACGTCACTGACGGCACCGTCCCCGACCACTTCGACTTCGACGGCGTCGTAGTCACGGGATCGCGATCGTCGGTCTACTGGGACGAAGAGTGGATCGAGACGACGAAAGACTGGGTCTCCGACGCAATCGACTGCGGACTCCCCTTCCTCGGGGTCTGCTGGGGCCACCAGCTACTCGCCGACGTCCTCGGCGGTACCGTCGAGGAGATGGGCGTCTACGAGGTCGGCTACAGTGATATCGAACAGACTGCCGACTCGAGCCTGTTCGACGGCGTTCCCGAGGAGTTTACCGCCTTCACCAGCCACTTCGATGCAGTCACGGAACTCCCACCCGGCGCCACGCCGATCGCCGAAAACGACTACTCGAACCACGGCTTCCGCCACGAGCACGTCTTCGGCGTCCAGTTCCACCCCGAGTACGACAGGAAGACCGCCCGCGAACTCGTCGAGCGAAAGGACCTCTCCGAGGAACGCCTCGAGTCGATCCTCGCCGAGATCACCCCCGAGAACTATCGCGCCGCCTGTCCTGCAAAACTCGTCTTCGACAACTTCCTCGAGTACGTTCGCGACCTCGAGACGGCTGACGCTCCGGCGGAGGCGTCCGCCGAGATGGAGACTGCGACGGCGAGTCAACTGGATTGAGGTTCGTCTAGGCCGAATCTCGTCTCTCCATTCACGTATACTACAGAATAATGAGCGGGTGGTGGTGAGACGCATCCCGGAAAAGACACAACTCGAAACCAATCAGATTGGCCTTATCTGAAAAGAAGGGCAGCCCCGATTCCGGCGGCAAATCCTACAAGTGCGATCGGAAGCGAAACGGAGGTCAACATGAGCGAGAATCCGATCCTCGATAGATCGCCGTTGGTTCCTAGAACGACCTGGTAGAGGTACATCACGAACCCAGGTGCGATTCCAACACCGATTGCTGCGATCGCCCCGAGACTATACCACCCACAGATCAGTCCTCCGATACCGGGCAGTACACCAAACGCAATGGTCTCGAGAAGCGACTGACCGCTATCGCCGAGTCCGAGTAGTGGAATCAATCCGAGACTGACTGTTACACCGACACTGATTAGTCCCACGACGAGTACGGCAAGTTCGGCATCTTCTCCAGTAACGTATGTCCGGACCAATTCAGTCGATGACGTATGGAGGGCAGCCATAGTACCAATAAATTCACCTGTTAAATGTTTCTTGTGGTTTTTATACTAAATGGGGTCAAGAGATGTGTTACCCATCAATAACAATCCCCCAACCGTCGTGGGTATCACCGGGAGCACTAATACCAGTCGTATTACCTAACCAGATATCCCTGACGGACGTAATTGAGTAGTTCGACCAAAATTCCTCGACTTGGTCTCGGGCTTCCTCATACTCCCACGGCTCCGTATCGCCGAGTGGGTTCTGGTTATGGTCACAGGGGTCCCAATGGACGTTCCCGAAAGCGCCGATGGTTGAGTCTTCGAAGTCAAAAACCCGGATGTGGTATTGGCTCCAGTGATCCTGATACGGGAAACTACAGGAATCACCATCGTCCTTCTGGATATCATAGTCATGGGAATATATGTTATCCGTCTCGGGATCTTGCGCATATCGAGTTCCGAACTCGTATCCGGGAATTACATCTTCAATCTCATCTTCAATCGTTTCGTTGTCCCAGGGATCATTATCAGCTCCCCAACCGTTCTCCATAGCAGAATTAACGCTGGAAGCGTCTCGGTCCTCCCAAACTAAGTTGACTGGTGCCTGTCTCGCTGAAATACCGCCACCGTCCGCATCGTCTTCGGACTCGTAGAGGTAAAACGGAATATCGTTTGCTATGTCAGTTCTTGCCTCTACCCTTTGACTAAGATGTTGGTGGGCCTGTTTGTGTTCATTGGGTAGTCCGATTACCCGACGGGTCCTTCGCTGCACGGAGACAAGCGTGTTCTCAGTTGTATCTGTGAGGCTCTGATAATGGCTTGGGAGTTCATCAGGACCGTTTAATTCATCAGCAGGAATCCACTCTTTTAGAGCATACTCTGGCTCGAATGAAATTACTTCCCGACCATACCGCTCCTGAACGTCATCGCTGAAAAAGTGCTTTTGATGTATGTACCCGACGAGTTCATTCGCATCATCGTGAACTGGATCGAAGGTGTGAACCATTGATCCTTTAGCCGAAATAGGAAGCTCTTTGTCGTTATCTACGTCTGCTACGTCGACTACTTCATCATCTCGACCGGCCGTAGCCGTAGAAACGCCAGTAATTGTGAAGGTCGATGCACCTAGCCCACTGAGGAATGTCCTTCGTTTCATGGGCATCTGAAATTATGGGATAACAAATTAAAAATCTAATGGCTTTATAAATCATACATGTTTTCCATGTATTGATGTATGTAACGGCCTGAAACAGTAGAACAATCAACGATGCTCTTGTGACATAGATTGTTGTACTCAAACCGCAGTTTTGCGAGTTCTTTGAGGATGAACTGAGCAGTCCAGAAAGAGTATTTCTATATGGCGACCCCGACAATAGCCATTCAATCTCTCCAAACCCCCACGTCCTAACCGACATTTTCGACCGATATTTTGGCTGAAGGAATTCGCTCGCCGCCGTTTTCCCCTCCCGTCTTCTATCAACGAATCTGGCTGTGTAGCCGGGATTAATGGATGGAACTACCGTACGTAACCAGGGCATGACAGCTGTTTCCATGGAGGAAGTTAGCAAATACTTCGACGGGGGCGAGACCGTCGCGAACTACCGGGTAAATCTCGAGGCCGAGGACGGCGAGTTCGTCGTCATCCTGGGGCCCTCTGGCTGTGGGAAGACCACGGCGCTCCGGCTCATCGCCGGCCTCGAGGAGCCCTCGGACGGAGATATCTACTTCGACGACCAGCGGGTCAACAGGTGGTCGCCGAGCGACCGGAACGTGGCGATGGTGTTCCAGAACTACGCGCTGTACCCACACATGACCGTCCGGGAGAACATCGCCTATCCGCTGAAGGTGCGGGGTATTCCGCCCGACGAACGGGATCGACGTATCGAGGAGGTAACGGAGTTGCTTCACATCGAGGGACAGATCGCCAAGCGCCCGGCCGCGCTGAGCGGCGGGCAGCGCCAGCGGGTCGCGCTCGCGCGGGCGATCGTTCGGGAGCCGTCGGTGTTCCTGCTGGACGAACCGCTGTCGAACCTGGACGCGAAACTCCGCCAGGAGATGCGTAGCGAGCTGAAACGGCTCCAGGACGAACTCGCCATTACGACCATCTACGTCACCCACAATCAGGAGGAGGCGATGAGCATGGCCGACACCGTCGTCGTGATGAACCAGGGGACGATCCAGCAGGTCGCGCCACCGGAGGAACTCTACTCCCGACCGCGAACGGAGTGGGTGGCTCGATTCATCGGCTCGCCGCCGATGAACCTGTTCGAGGGACAGCGGCAGGACGGCTCGATTACTGTCGGCGAGGCCGGAACCGTCAGTCTCGAGGGCGTGGCGGGCGCTCGTGGAACGGACGGTGACGGCGACGTCTCGCTGGGCGTCCGCCCGGAGGATCTGTTTATCTCGACGGAGCCCCCGGAGAGCGGCAACGCCATCGAGGGGAGGGTCGACACCGTCGAGCCCCTGGGCGAGTACACGCTCGTCAACGTCGCCGTCAACGACCAGCTCGTGAACGTAAAAGTGGGTGACGCGGCTGTCGGTCGGGGCGACCGGGTGTACCTGACGTTCGACGACTCGGACGCCTACCTCTACGACGAGGACGGTGAACTGGTCACTCGAACGCCCAGTCCACAGACCACGTAGCCATGAGCTTACGGGATTACGTCGACGGTCTCGAGGTGACGGATGGCTCCTCCCTGTACCTGGACGTCGACCGCGAGAAAGTGATCGCGCTCGTCGTCTTTCTGGTGCCAGGGATGACGATCTTCGGGATCTTCTCGGTGGGGCCGATCGTCTACTCGGCGATCGGGAGCTTCTTCTCGTGGGATGCGTTCTCGATGGAGACGTTCATCGGACTGGACAACTGGATTCGGACGTTCAGGGATCCGCTCGTCATCAACTGGGACAACCTGCGGAGCTGGCAGTTCCCGATGGGTGCGCTCCCCCAGAACCTCCTCTGGGTAGTGTTGCACGTCCCGATTAGCACCGTTCTGGGACTCGCGGTGGCCCTGCTGTTTGCCGACCTGCGGGGACGGCGTATCCTCCGTTCGATGGTCTTTCTCGGGTTTACCGTTCCGACGATCGTCATCGGGCTCGTTTTGCTTTTCATCTACGATCCCCAGGCCGGGGTTTTCAACGAACTGCTGCGCGTGGTCGGACAAGAGGACCTCGTCCGCAACTGGACGCAGTCGCCACAGGTGGCGATCTACGCGCTGATCGCCGGCGGGATCTGGGTCCAGACGGGGTTCAACATGTTGCTCTATAGCTCGGCGCTCGCCGCGATCGATCCGTCGTTGATCGAGTCGGCGAAAGTCGATGGTGCGGGTCCGTACCGCCGGTTCAGGGACATCATCTGGCCGCTGGTCAAACCCGTGACTGCGGTCGTCGTCATCATGGGCATCATCTGGGTGCTCCGGGTGTTCGACATCGTCTACGCCGCTGGCGGCTCCGCCGGCGGCCCGAACCACGTCTACTCCGTGCTCGGCATCGAGGTGTACCGGGCCGCGTTCGAACCGCCGATCGACTACGGGAAGGCGATGGTGGTGGCGCTCGTCCAGCTCGTGATCGTCGCCCCACTCGCCGCCTACATCGCCCGCATGGGCTGATCCGACATGAGTGAAGACGACTTCGAACCGACGCAACCGGGCACCGATTCCGAACAGGCGGCCGACGGACGAGGCTATCTCTCCGTCGAGGAGGTCCCAGACACCGCACCCGCGAGGGAACTCGACTGGCCGACGCGGATCGCAAACGCCACGCCGTCGCTGCCGCGACTGCTCAAGTACGCCGTCGCCATCGCAGTCGCGGTCCTCTGGATCGTCCCGTTTCTCGGACTCTTTATGGCCTCGCTGCGACCGCTCAGCGAGATCATCCAGGGCTGGTGGCACGTAGAGGGGATGACGCTCACCCTCGAGAACTACCGCCAGGCCTGGGACTACCAGACGGCACCGATGGGACGAGCGTTGCTCAACACCTTCATCGTTACCGTCCCCTCCGTGCTCGTGGTGATGCTTCTGGGAGCGATGGCGGCCTACCCCTTCGCCCGCTTCGAGTTCCCGCTGAAGACGACGCTGTTCTTCCTGATCCTGCTGGTGATGGCCGCGCCGCCGGAACTGGTCGCGATGGGCAACTACAACACGCTGCGGGAGGTGGGCCTGTTCGACACCTACATGGGGCTGATACTGGTCCACATCGGCTGGGGGCTGGGATGGGTCGTGCTTTTCCTGCGGAACTACCTGCTTGGCATTCCGGAGGAACTCGAGGAAGCCGCACGGATCGACGGCGCGTCTCGGTTCCAGATCTTCCGGACGATCATTCTGCCGCTGTCGGCCCCTGCACTGGTCTCGGTCGCCGTCATCCAGTTCACCTGGGTCTGGAACGCCTTCTTCTTCCCGCTCGTGTTCATGCGTTCGCCGGAACTCTATCTCGCGCCGCAGGTGCTGCCGCTAATGAGGGGGCGCATTCAGGTCGAATGGGGGCTCGTCGCCGCCGGATCGGTGCTGACGATGATCGTCCCCATCGTGTTGTTCCTGATGCTCGAGCGGTACTACAAGCAGGGGATGGTCGCCGCCGTCACGGACTGACTTCGACGGTGACGACCGTTCTCTTTCGGCGATGATCACAGCGGCATCAGGTCCGCCCTCGTCGCGACGACCGTCAGCCCGATCACGAGGAGGTTCGCGACGAAGAACGGCTTCGAGGAGTTCCAGGCGAAGTAGAGCATCGTCGCGAGCGGGAGCGCCGCGATCATCGCCGGCCAGAACCCACGAATCGCTAACGTCGCGAGAAACGCCGTCGTGAACACGTACAGCACGTCGACCGCGGTGGCGCTGGCGTTGCGCCGCCGGAACTCCTCGCCGACGAGGACCAGCGAGTCGACGACCCCGCTGCGGTCACTGTCGCTGCCGCGACTCCCGCTCACGTTACAGCCCTGGCTCGCCTTCGACGGTTTCCTGCAGGACGTCGTCGAGTCCCTGGACGAGGCTCTCGACGTCCTGATCCGGCTGTGCCCAGAGGCCGGTCAACGTCGCCCAGAACTCCGACTGGAACGGATCGCCGAGCGTGTCGTCGAGGTCGGGGACGAGGTCCACTTCTTCGGCGTGTTCGGCGAGGTCACCCATGATCTCCACCTCGTAGGCCTCCTCGGGGACGTCGGCGTTCGAGGCGATGAAACCGCCCCGCTCTGCCCAGACCTGCTGGCCGTCCGCGGAGACGAACTCCGCGACGGCCGTCCGTGCCTCCTCGACGTTCTCGGAGTACTCCGGCACGGTAAGCCAGTTTTCGGCAGCGACCATCGCCTCCGTTCCGGGGAGCATGAAGTAGTCGAGGTCGTCCGGATCCTCGATCGCCTCGAACGCCGGGGTCCACGACCCCATGAAGTAAAGCGGTGTCTCGTTCTCCCAGAAGAACTCGTACTGGACGCCGAAGTCCCGGACTTCGCTGAAGTAGCCCGCCTCGAGGAGGTCCTGGACCTCTTCGAACGCGGTGACGACGCGGTCGTCCGTAAACTCGGCGTCGCCCTCGACGAGGTTTCGCTGGAGTTCGGCACCGTCGTCCTGCCGGAGGATAAAGGCCTCCGTCACGTCGCTCAGCGGCCAGCCGTCGCCGTTACCCGAGGCGAGCGGTGCCTCGACGCCCTCGATCCCGTCGATCTCCGAGAGCAGTTCCTCGAACTCCGCGTAGTCCTCGGGCTCCTCGAGGTCGTTGTCCTCGAAGAACGACTCCCGATACCAGAAGCCGGGCTTCAGGTCCATCGCGAACGGGGCCGCGTAGGCCTCCCCGTCGGCGGTCACGAAGTCCGGATCGGGGGTGAACTCCTCGTCGTCCCAGATGTCGTCGAGCGAGGTCAGATGGCCCCGCTCGCCGTCCGCCTGGACTCGCGCTGGCGACGGCATGACGACGATGTCTGCGGTCGCGACGCCCGCCTCGTAGTCCATCAGGGTTCCAGTCAGAATGGCCTCGGTATCCCGTGGTTCGTACGAAATATCGATACCCGTCTCGTCCTCGACGTGGTCGACGACGGCGAGGAAGTCCTCCTCTTCTCCACCGGTCCAGACCGCGGTTACGGTGACCTCGTCCTGTGCGGCCGCCGTTCCGACGGCACCGACGCCCGCGAGTCCGACCGCTCCAGCACCCATTCCTCGTAGTACAGTACGCCGATCGACCAGCCTGTTGCGCTCGCCCATACCGAACGCTATCCCCGAACACAAACTTAATGATTTTTTCACATACCCATGTAATGGCAACGTCGGCGAGAGTCCGTTCACCGAATAGATCGCCGACCCTACTGACAGAAATCAGACCGTAATCGTCAGAAGGACGTGTGAAAATCGAGTTCGGGATAGTCGCCGACGCCTCAGCGCCAGCGCTCGAGCAACCGGGCCAGCAAACCAGCGGTCTCGTCCTCGGTCTCGTCGGTTCGTTCCTCGAGGATCCGCTCGTACTGGGTAACGATCTCCGCTCGCTGGTGCTCGCGCGTCTCGAGTGCGCGCTCGAGGGCCGTCACGCGGGCCTGCAGTTTCGTTCGTTCGATCCGGGAGTGGAGCTCGGCGTCGGTTCGTGTGGGAGTCTCGTCGGCTGGCTGGAACTCGAGTTCGACGTCGGTACTCGGTTCCGGCCCGGCGCTCGACTCGCGGGGGCGGTTCTCGCTGGGGGATGGGGGTCGCTGCTCGGCGGACATGGGCCACTTCTCCGATACAGTACGTTCCGGGAAAAGATTCAGTCAGTCGGCCGTCAGACGCGTCCGACGCCGGTCGTGCGCTCGTCACGCACCGTTCGGGCGGGTGTTAGTTCTGCAGGTGCTCGAGAACGCCGTCGGATCTATCGAGCCGACGAACTCTCACTCGCAAGGCTCGCGAGAACCCCTTCCGTCTCCGCCGGCACCGGCTCCGGATCCGCGCCAGCGGCCGCCGCCGCGTCGGGATCTTTGAGCAGGTGACCGGTCGTCAGGCAGGCGACGTGCTCGTCGTCGTCGACGATACCTTCCGCCCGCAGTTTCCGCAGGCCCGCGACCGAAGCGGCGGAGGCCGGCTCGACGCCGACGCCCTCGCTCGCGAGGTCGCGCTGGGCCTCCGTAATCTCCTCGTCGCTCACCGCGATTGCGGTGCCGCCGGTTTCGCGGATGCCCGGCAGCGCCTTCGGCGCGTTGACTGGGTTGCCGATCCGGATCGCCGTCGCACGAGTCTCGACGTCGTCCCAGCGCCGGACTTCGTCCGCGCCGTTCTCGATCGCCTCGACCATCGGTGCGGCACCCTCGGCCTGGACGCCGGTCAGTTTCGGGACCTCGTCTTCCGCGAGTTCGCCCGCCTGCACGAGTTCGCGGAACGCCTTGTACAGCGCCGCAGTGTTGCCCGCGTTGCCGACCGGGAGGACGATCCGATCCGGGACCGTGCCGTAGTCGGCGAGGAATCCCTCGAGGATCTCGAGGCCGATCGTCTTCTGGCCCTCGAGGCGGAAGGGATTGAGAGAGTTGAGGAGGTAGGCTTCACCCTTCGCGGCGAGTTCCTGGACGATGTCCAGGCAAGCGTCGAAGTTGCCGTCGACCTCGAGAATGCGCGCCCCGTGGAGACTCGCCTGGGCGACCTTGCCCGCGGCGACCTTCCCTGCGGGCAGCAGGACGAGCGTCTCCATCCCACCGCGGGAACCGTAGGCCGCGAGTGCGGCGCTCGTGTTTCCAGTCGAAGCGCAAGCGAGTCGACCGACGCCGAGTTCCTTCGCGACCGCGACGCCGATGGTCATCCCGCGATCCTTGAACGACCCCGTCGGGTTCATCCCCTCGTGTTTGATTCGCAGGGCCTCGACACCGATATCGTCCTCGAGCCGTGGCACCTCGTACAGCGGCGTCGCCCCCTCCTGGGTGGTGACGCCTTCCTCGAGCGGCAAGGCCTCGGCGTAGCGCCAGACGCCCTGGCCCTCGAAGTCGTCGAAGGTCGGGAGGTCGGCGTAGCGGACCTCGAGCAATCCGTCACACTCGTCGCAGGTGTAGCGAACGTCCTCGAAGGGAGCGAACGTCTCGCCGCAGGCGATGCACTCGAGCCAGACGCCGTCGTCGGCGATGGCGGGCGCGGCCGGTTGTTCGGCCGAGAGACTGAGACTCATTGTCGACCGAGAGGAAAGCGAGGGGGAAAAGCGCGTGGGTTGTGGCCGATTTCCGCTATCCACGAATTCGGAGACTCGAACTCGAGACGCACAGAAAACATTTATCTTCCAATACTTCAGGTGTGCGTATGGATCGCCGGTCTCTGCTCGGAACCTGTACTGCTGGTACGATGGGTGCCCTCGCTGGCTGTCTCGGGACGATTCTCACGTCGGAGACGGCGACGTCGGAACTCGATACCGACGACGTGGACGAAGAGCGAAGCGCGTCCGGCTATCACGGCTGGTTCGACATCGACCACGACGAGGCGACCGCCGTAAGCGCAGCGGAAATCGGCGACGGTCCGGGGACACACCACGTCTACCTCTTCGTCGCGAGCGATAATCCGGTCCCAGTCGAGATCGACGTCGTCGTCGACTCCGACTCGCTCCTGGGCGGATCGTCCGAGACAATTCGGTCCGAATCGGTCGACCTCGAGATCGGACGGTACGTCTACTACCACTTCACGGTCGAGGCGGCGTACTGGCTGGACGTTTCGCTCGAGGGGCACGACCTCGAGTTAGAGATAGAGAAAGACCACATCGAGGCGTCCGGCGGCAGCTACATGCGCGGCTCGAACCAGGCGTTTTGCGTCTGGCCGGACGGAGAGGTCGAGGAGGTCGGCGGGATCGACGACTGACTGGCTACTGTTTCTGCGGGACTCGAGTGTAGGTCTGTGGGGGCTGTCACAGAAGACGGTTCCCGCTCACGCCATCACGTGTTCGGCGGCGATCTCGCTCCCGATGATGCACGCGACGGTGCCGAGGCCGGGCCACGTCGTATCGCCGGCGAGATAGAATCCGTCGATCCCGATGTCCTGTGGGACGGCGTTCTGGTTGGTATTCCGCATCGTCTGTCGATAGCCACCGACGGCTCCGCGAGGGCGGTTCGTGAACGACTCGTACGTGACTGGGGTTCCGACCTCACAGACGGCCGGATCCGAGGCGAGGTCGGGATAGACGGTGCGAGCGATCTCGATAAGCCGATCTCGCATCTCGTTCTTGCGTTGCTCGTACGATTCCGGCGTGAGATCCTGCCAGGGCTCGACGTCGCAGTGTGTCGAGAGCATCACCGCACGGTATCCTTCCGGTGCGGAGACGGTATCACCGGGTGCTGAGACGGTGATGAACATGTTGTTGCCGTCGCCCAGGGGTTCGTCGTACGCTGGAAGGACCTGGTGATGCGTGATCTCGTGATCGTCCACCTCGTGCTCCGGGACGCCGAGGAACACGACCACGGACCCGCCCTCGTGGGCCTCCATCATCGAGATGTGCCGGTCCAATCTGGTTCCGACGATCGATGGAGCGATCTGCTTCGTGAGATTGATCGGGAGGCTACTGACGACCTGTTCAGCACGGTAGTCGTTTCGATCCGTTCGAACGTGGAACCTGCCCTCGGTGCCCGTAATTTCGGTAACAGTCGTGCCGTTCATCACCGTGCCGCCGAGGTCCTCGTAGTGGTCTTCGAACGCCTGCCAGAAGCCGTACATTCCGCCCGTTGCCCGACCGATGCCAGCACGCCGGATCGTACTGCCGAGAACCGCGTTGATCAACGGTGCCTCCTCGAGGGTCGTGTGGACCGTATCCTCGACGAGCATAGCGATCACGTGCCCGAGCGCCGTCTCGTCGTCGACGCCGTAGGCGCTCATCGCGTCGGCCATCGTCCACCGGAGATAGCGAAGCGACAGAAGATCCCCGATCTGCATCGCCCGCAGGTTTCTCACGAGGTCACCGGGCGTCTGGACGGGCAACTTCACGCCATCTCGAGTGATCCGCCAGTACGTCTCGGCGAGGTCGTCTATGAAGGCGTAGAACGCGCGGTGTCGGTCGCTGTTCCCCAGTTTCTCTGCTCGTTCCTCTCGCCACTTCTCTCGATCGTGATACAGCGTCACGCGTCGGTCGGGTAACCAGACTTCGTACGCATCCTGTATCGTGATATCTGGCGGCTCGAGACCGATATCCGCCAATAACTGTCCGCCGACGCCTCCGGGACGGAAATCGACGAGCGTCGTCGCACCCACGTCGAACGAGAACCCGTCGGTCCGGTAATAGCCTGCACAGCCACCGACGTGGTCGTGTTGCTCGAGGACGACGGTCTCGAGTCCAGCGGCCTGTAACCGTGCCGCGGTGCTCATTCCTGCGATGCCGCCGCCGACGACTGCGACCTCGGTAGAACGGAGGGACATAACTGCCGTACGTTCATTATTGGTTACTATACTATCAAGTTTGGGCGCTACAGCCTCAGCGCAGACGCCATCGCCCGACTGCTTTCACGAGCGATACTGTAGTGACAGCCCCCAGATCAGCAGTCCTGCTCCGCCGACGAGATAGACGACACCGGGAATACTGTACGCGATAGTGTCCGTCAACCGACCGACGCCGTATCCGACGAGAACGAGTCCGAGACAGAGGAGGAGAACACTCTCTATTCGACTGTGTCCTGTGCTCGAGTCGTGGGGGCCATACGCCACCGGAGCACACCAGAACATATAGTCCTTCACACACTTTGGCCACCGGACCTCTACCTGCGGAATACGTAGTATAGCACCGCACAGACGCCGCCCCACCAGGTTGCCATCATCAACGTCTGTTCCAGGGTCGTTTCTCGCCCCGGTGGATCGCCGGCCAGCATCCGGAACGACGTGAGCACGGCCACGATGAAGACGAAGAGCGTGCCGGCTTTGGCCAGCGCCGCAGTATCTCTTCGAATCGTCGTGAGCACCCAGTTGCTGATCATCGCGCCTACCATCCCGACCAGTGCAGAGAGGCCAGCGACGAGTGCGTAGAAGAAGACGAGGAATGCGACTTGCACGCCGCTAAACCAGAGTGGCTGTGCCAGGCCGCTGATGAACGCGAGCGAATCGACGAACGGCCAGAATGCCGGAAGTATACCGACGAGTCCGGTCCGCGAACCGACCCGTCGTTCGTCGAGTTCGCGCCCGCTGGCGAGAACCCCGACGAGCAGTCCGGCGACAAACACGGGTTCGAACCCGTACGAGTACCCGTTCGACGACTGCCAGTAGAGAGTCGCTGTGAACGGCGTCGAGGCGAGACCGACGAGGATCGCGTACCGCCACGCATCGTCGGACGCTATCTTCGGGAGGGCTTTCATCGAAACGTGTTGTAGACACAACACTATAGGCTCATAAAACCGACTACACGATTCGACGCCAGTTTCGGAGCGACGTACGATGTTCTCGCCTTCGAGAAGGTAATAGTGCTACTCGAGCAGCCAGCTCAACAACGCCTTCTGTGCGTGCAGTCGGTTCTCTGCCTGGTCGAAGACGATCGAGTGGTCGCTCTCGATGGCGTCGTCTGAGATTTCCTCACCCTGGTGTGCGGTGAGACGATGTGTCACCGAGGCGTCGGGTGCGTCGACCAAGACCGCCTCGTTCACCTGGTACCCCCGAAGTCGTCGAAGGTGGGTGGATCGGTGCATTCGACCTCGAGCAGGCCGTTACACTCGTTTCAGGTGTAGCGAACGTCTCCCCGCAGGCGATGCACTCGAGCCAGACGCCGTCGTCGGCGATGGCGGGTGCGGCCGGTTGTTCGGCCGAGAGACTGAGACTCATTGTCGACCGAGAGGCAATCGAGGGGGAAAGCGCGTGGATTGTGGCCGATTTCCGCTATCCACGAATTCGGAGACTCGAACTCGAGACGCACAGAAAACATTTATCTTCCAACACTTCAGGTGTGCGTATGGATCGCCGGTCTCTGCTCGGAACCTGTACTGCTGGTACGATGGGTGCCCTCGCTGGCTGTCTCGGGACGATTCTCACGTCGGAGACGGCGACGTCGGAACTCGATACCGACGACGTGGACGAAGAGCGAAGCGCGTCCGGCTATCACGGCTGGTTCGACATCGACCACGACGAGGCGACCGCCGCGAGCGCAACGGAAATCGGCGACGGTCCGGGGATACACCACGTCTACCTCTTCGTCGCGAGCGATAATCCGGTCCCAGTCGAGATCGACGTCGTCGTCGACTCCGACTCGCTCCTGGGCGGATCGTCCGAGACAATTCGGTCCGAATCGGTCGACCTCGAGATCGGACGGTACGTCTACTACCACTTCACGGTCGAGGCGGCGTACTGGCTGGACGTTTCGCTCGAGGGGCACGACCTCGAGTTAGAGATAGAGAAAGACCACATCGAGGCGTCCGGCGGCAGCTACATGCGCGGCTCGAACCAGGCGTTTTGCGTCTGGCCGGACGGAGAGGTCGAGGAGGTCGGCGGGATCGACGACTAACCGGCTACCGTTTCTGCGGGAGACGTCGAACGTGCGGGCTCGAGTCGTTTTGCTCGCGCTAGCAACGAGGAGTCGCCACATCCTCCCCAGCGGATTCGTTCGCTTTCCGCGACGCTACGTGTCGCGTGCTCTCACTCATCCACCGGAAGACACGAAGCGTCTTCCGAGCCTTCGCTCGCCCAGCTCGCGAAAACCTCGCGCGACATCGTCGAGGCTGCCCTCGCACCTGCTCGGGCAGCCGGACAGTACGCGCCACACGAGTGATTCCCTCGCCGAGCTGGGTCGGCACAGTACACCACGGACGCCTCGAGGGTGAGAGAACAGGTGAGGGCACCGAGTCGAGTTCGACGGCGTCTCACCTACTCCGGCACGGTTCGGAACCGACGAGTGTGCGTCGGGGTCTCCCAACCGGGACACGCGTATGCTGCCCTATGACGTGTGGGTATATATGGCATCCAGAACAGCAACACGACTCGGCGTCGGGCGCGGAACTGTACTCGAGCCCTGGCAGGCCGGCACCGTCGGCGGTATCGTCGCAGCGATCGCGTTCGGCATCCTGATGTCCATCCAGACGCCGGCCGTCCTCGAGATGGGCATTCCGGCGATGTACGGCCTCGAGGGTGGCCTCGTCGGCTGGACGATCCACGTCGCCCACGGCGCAGTACTCGGCGTCGTCTTCGCCGCGCTCGTTTCGACCACGAACCGAGACCTGACTCCCCGCGGAACGCTCGCCGCAGGACTCGTCTACGGGCTGGTCGTGTGGGCGCTCCTCGCGGTCCTCGTCATGCCGGTCTGGCTCTCGACGGTCGGCTTCGAGATGGCACCAGCCTTCCCGAACGTCGACACCATGAGCCTGATGGGCCACGCGATCTACGGCATCGTACTCGGGGCGGTGTACGTCGTCCTCGAGCGGTGACGCAGTTGCTGTTTTCGGGAGGGAAAAACGGACTCCAGAACGCTACTCGAGCAGCCAGCTCAACAACGCCTTCTGTGCGTGCAGTCGGTTCTCGGCCTGGTCGAAGACGATCGAGCGGTCGCTCTCGATAGCGTCGTCGGTGATCTCTTCGCCACGATGGGCCGGCAGGCAGTGCATGATCGACGCCTCTGGAGCGTGCTCGAGCAGGTCCGAACAGACCTGGAAGCCCTCGAAGTCGTTCATGCGGACGTCGCGTTCGTCCTCCTGGCCCATGCTGATCCAGACGTCGGTGTAGATGATATCGGCGTCCGTGACGGCTTCGACGGGATCGGTCGTGATCGTCGGATCGCCGCCGAGTTCGCGGGCGCGGTCGACGACCTCGTCGTCGATTCCGTACCCCTCCGGCGTCGCCACCGTCAGGTCGATGTCGGTCATCGCCGCGCCGACGGTAAAGGACTGGGCGACGTTGTTCCCGTCGCCGATCCAGGCCGCCGAGACGCCCTCGAAGCCACCCTCCTGCTCGCGGATCGTCTGCAAGTCCGCGAGCGTCTGGCAGGGGTGGGCGTCGTCGGTTAGCCCGTTGACGATCGGAACCGACGCGTAGTCGGCAAGCACCTCGATGTTCTCGTGTTTGAACACCCTCGCCATCACCACGTCGACGTACCGCGAGAGCGTCCTCGAGGTGTCTTTCAGGGGTTCGCCCCGGCCCAGTTGGATGTCGTCCTCGCCGAGGAAGACGGCGTGGCCGCCCAGCTGGGTCATTCCCGTCTCGAAGGAGACCCGCGTCCGGGTACTGGGCTTCTGGAAGATCATCCCGAGGGTCTGGCCCTCGAGGTCTTCGTGTGGCTCGCCCTCGTGCTGGGCGCGTTTGTACTCCGCTGCACGGTCGAGTATCGTCTCGAGTTCGTCGCGCGTGACGTCGTCGATCTCGAGGAAGTGTGTTGGGTTCGTCATGGGTTCTCACCTCTGAGCGTCGTCGCCACTCGCTCGAGGATCTCGACGGACTGGTCGAACTCCGTAAGCGAGAGGCGTTCGTCGGGTGCGTGATCGAGGTCGGAGTTGCCCGGACCGTAGGTGGCTATCGGGCAGTCCCACGCACCGGCGTAGATGTTCATGTCGCTGGTCCCGGTCTTCCGGACCAGCCGCGGCTCTTCGCCTGCATCGCGGATGGCGACGCGGAAGGCTCGTGCGACCGCCGTTCGCGGGCTCGTCATCACGGGTGGGACCTCGTCTTTCCAGGTGACGGTCCCGACCTCGAGTTCGGCTTCCGCGGCCTCGCAGACGGTCTCGACGTCGAGCGACGGTGGAACGCGAAGCTGGACGTCCATCGTTGCCTCGACGGAGAGGCCGTCGTCGCTGACGCCGCCGTCGACGTCGACCGGTTTGGTCGTCACCTGTTCGAAGACGGGTTCATACTCGTCGCCTTCGAAGTGCTCTTCGACGGCTGACCACCAGCGGACGGCGTGCTGGATCGCGTTCGGGTCCGGCCGCGAGGTGTGTCCTGACTCGCTGGTCGCGACGTAGGTGCCGGCAAGCAAGCCGCGATAGCCGAGCGTGATCCCATCGGTTCCGGAGGGTTCGCCGTTGACGACGGCCTCTGGGGCCGACTCTCGATCGTCGACCAGGAAACGCGAGCCACGGGAGTCGACTTCCTCGCCGACGACGCCGACGAACGAGACGCCCGTGCGGACGGCGGCCGCGGCCATCGCTGCGAGCGGCCCCGTCGCGTCGACACTGCCACGACCCCAGAGAACGTCTTCGCCCTCTTCGTCGGCGACGCCGGCCTCTATGTCCTCGGCGTCCGCCGGCTGCACTTCGACCGGAATCTCGCCGGGGACGGTGTCGACGTGTGAGGTCAACAGTACGGAATCGTCGGCCGGCGCGCGAACGTTTCCGATCTCGTCGATCCAGGCCTCGCGGCCGTGTGCCGCGAAGAACTCGACGAGCCGTTCGGCCGCCTCGGTCTCTTCGTCCGTCGGTGAGGGAATCGAGACGAGGTCGATCAACAGCTCTCGGGCGTCCTCGAGCGAGACGTCGTCCATGTCGTCCATCTTGGCGTTCATGATTCGGCTTCTGCCTCGGGGGCGAGTACGGCCGATAGCGCGGTGACGATCTCGTCAGTCTCTTCCTCGTCGATCACCAGCGGCGGTAGCAGCCGGAGGACGGTCCGTCCTGCGGGCAGTGCCAGCACCTGGTGGTTCATCGCCAGGTCTCGGGCGACGCGGTTGGCCCCCCGTTTCAACTCGAGGCCGACGAGCAATCCTTCGCCGCGGACCTCTCGGACCTCGTCGCCGACGGCCGCCTCGAGTTCGCCGGCGAGGTAGTCGCCAACGTCGGCGGCGTGAGCGGGCCACTCCTCTTCGACTAGCGTCGAGATCGTCGCGTGGACCGCCGCGGACACGACGGGGCCGCCGCTGAACGTCGAGTTGTGCGAGGCCGCGCCGTCGGCGATCCAGTCCTGTACTGCGATTCCCCCGATCGGGAGACCGTTCCCGAGTCCTTTCGCCGTCGTGAGCACGTCGGGCGTGACGCCGACGTTCTGGCAGGCCCACATCGACCCCGTCCGTCCCATGCCGGTCTGGACCTCGTCGAGGACGAGCGCCGCACCGACGTCTTCGGTGACCTCGCGGGCGTGCTCGAGGTAGCCCGCCGGTGGGACGTTGATCCCACCCTCGCCCTGGATCGGCTCCAGAATCACGGCCGCGGTCTCGTCGTCGACGGCCGCCGCGAGTTCTCCGCTATCGCCGTAGGGGACGAACTCGACGTCGCCAGCCAGCGGCTCGAACGGTTTCTTGTACTTGTCCTTCCAGGTCGCCGCGAGCGATCCCATCGTTCGCCCGTGGAACGATCGGGTCGCGGCGACGATCTTCGAGTTGCCGGTCGCCGACCGCGCGAACTTCAGCGCGGCTTCGTTGGCCTCGGTGCCGGAGTTACAGAACCAGGCCGAGTCGAGTCCGTCTGGCGTCGACGCGACGAACGCGGCGTAGGCGTCCTCGCGCGACTGGACGGGGAACGAGGAGTCGACGAACGTCAGTTCGCCGACCTGCTTCTGGACGGCGTCGACGACCGCCGGATGGCTGTGTCCCAGCGGCGTGCACGCGAAACTCGCGCCGGCGTCGAGGTATTCCGTTCCGTCCGGGGTGTAGAGGGACGCTCCTTCACCCCGTTCGAAGGCGATCGGTTTGCTCCCGGAGACGAAGTCGTGGTCGCTCACGGTTCCACCTCCTCGCCCTCAGCGAGGGAACCGGGCTCGAGGGTCGTCCCCTCGCCCGCCAGCGCACTCGAGATCGGGTCGTCGGCGTTCGCTGTCGCGACCGTCACCCTCGAGGCACCGCCCTCGAGTGCTTCCTCGGCGGCCATGACCTTCTTCGTCATGAAGCCTTCAGCGGCCGCTTTCACGGTCTCGAACTCCTCGGGCGTCGCAGCCGAGTCGATCTTCGTCGACTCGTCGTCGGGGTCCTCGTAGATGCCCGAGACGTCAGTGAGGACGACGAGGTCGGCCTCGAGCGCGCCCGCGATGGCGGCCGCAGCGCGATCGGCGTCGGCGTTGACGGCGGTGTAGCCGCCGTCTTTCTCTTTGCCGAGTATCGGAACGGAGACGACTGGCGTGTAGCCGCCCGCCAGCATCGTCTCGAGCAGGTCCGCGTTCACCGACGCGATCGTGCCCGAGTGGTCGCCGCGCTTGATCTTCTTCTTGCCGTCCTCCTTCACGCGGACGGCGGACTTGCGTTTCCCCTCGAGCAACTTTCCGTCGGTACCCGAGAGGCCGACGGCGTTCACGCCCTCGTTCTGGAGTGACTCGACGAGGTCGGTGTTGAGTTTGCCCGGCATGACCATCTTGAAGACGTCCATCGTCTCCTCGTCGGTGAACCGACCCACCACTCCGCCAGGAGTCTCGACGTAGGTCGGTTCCTTGCCGAGATCCTCGAGGGTCTCGTCGACGGCGGTCGAACCGCCGTGGGTGAGAACGACGTCTTCTTCATCTTCAACGAGCGAGGCGACGTCCGCGAGCGCACCCTCGGGATCGACGGCGCGTGCGCCGCCGATCTTGACGACGACAGTCATGGTGCTCCCACCGGGTGGAGCCCCGTAAACTCGAGTCCGGCCGTCTCCTCTAATCCGAGCGCGATATTGGCTGCGTGGACCGCCTGGCCCGCGGAGCCTTTCATCATGTTGTCGATCGCCGAGAAGACGACCACGCGCTTGTTCGATGGGTCGAGTTCGAAGCCGACTTCGGCGTAGTTCGTCCCCGCGACTGCCTTCGGTTCGGGGTAGCGGTAGACGCCGGAGCCGCCGGCGGCCATGCGAACGAACGGTTCGTCCTCGTAGCAGCCACGGTAGGCCTTCCAGAGGTCACCCTTCGAAACCGGCGAACTCGGGAAGACGTGGCTCGTCGCACTGGCACCGCGGATCATGTCCACCGCGTGGCAGGTGAACGCGACCGACGTGCCGAGGAACTGCTCGATCTCGGCCTCGTGGCGGTGACCCGTCGGCGCGTACGGACGCACGACGCCCGAACGCTCGGGATGCGAGGAGGCCTCGCCGCCGCCGGCACCCCCTTCCGAGGAGCCGACTTTGACGTCGACGACGACCTGTTCGCCCCCGTCGAGAATGCCGTGCTCGAACAGCGGATACAGCCCCAGGATGGTCGCGGTGGCGTTACAGCCGCCGCCCGCGATCAGTTCGGCGCCCTCGAGGTTCTCGCGGTTGATCTCGGGGAGCGCATATTCGGCTTTCTCGAGGTACTCGGGCGCGTCGTGGCCGTCGTACCACTCGTCGTACTGCTCCTCCGTCTCGAGGCGGAAGTCTGCCGAGAGGTCGACGACCGTGTCGGCAATCTCGAAGAACTCGTCGATCTGCCGCATGGAGACGCCGTGTGGTGTCGCTGCGAACAGGACGTCGACGGACTCGAGGTCGTCGGGCTCGGTAAAGCGCAGGTCCGCTCCGCGCAGCGGCGGGTGAACGGAGCCGACGCTCTTGCCGGCCTTCGAGCGACTCGTCACCTCGGCGATTTCGAAGTTCGGATGGCCCGCGAGCAGACGCAAGAGTTCACCGCCCGTGAAGCCGGAACCACCGATGACGCTCGCTGTGACGGTCTCGGCGTTTTCGTCAGCGCCGGTTTCGGTTCCAACGGCCATCAGGGAGTCACCTCGAGTTCGTTCTCGGCGTTTGCCTTCGTCTCGAGCCAGTCGACGACGGTGCCGGCGACGTCGGTCTCGACGGCCTCGTCGAGAGCCTTGAACTCGACGGTGTGGTTGACCTCGTGGACGGTGTACCCATCCTCGGTTTCCATGAGGTCGACGCCGAGCAGTCCGCCGCCGACGGCGTCGCTTGCCTTCTGCACCAGCTCTTCGGCCTCGTCATCGAGTTCGAAGACGTCCGTCTCGGCTCCTTTCGCGGCGTTGGTGATCCAATGGTCCGACGAGCGGACCATCGCCGCGACCGGTTCGCCGTCGGTCGCGAGCACGCGGATGTCGCGTCCGGGTTTCTCGACGAACTCCTGGACGTAGAACACCTTGTGCTCGTAGTGGCCGAGCGTGGCCTTGTGCTCGAGGATAGCCTCTGCCGCGTCGGGCGAGTCGATCTTCGCCATCAGGCGACCCCACGAACCCACGACGGGTTTGAGGACGCAGGGGTAGCCGAAGTCCTCGATGGCTTCCATCGCGGTCTCTTTGGTAAAGGCGACTTTCGTCGCAGGCGTGGGGACGCCTGCCTTCTCGAGCGCGAGGCTGTTTTTCACTTTGTCCGCACAGACCTCGGCCGTCTCGTTGCTGTTGACCACGGGGATCCCGTAGGCCTCGAAGAACTTCGTAGCGTAGAGGCTCCGACTCGTGGCCAGACAGCGGTCGACGACGAGGTCGAGGTTGGCGAAGGCTTCGGGAACCTCGCCGACGTCGAACTCCTGTTTGCGGACGTCGATCTTGACGACCTCGTGGTCGCGCTCGCGTAGCTCGTTCAACAGGAGCTTCTCGTCCTTGCGGATCCTGGAGTAGAGTATTCCTATTTTCACGCGAGCCACCTCCTGTGGCGAGTGTGAGCAGGGAGCAACTGTGTTGCGACCGTGTGCAAGGTCACTCACCCCAGTCCTCTTCGAGCTCGGGGGCTCGCTCGAGGACTGGCGGCTCGGTGTCGACGACTTCCAGTTCGGCACCGCAGGTCGTACAGTCGATGATCTCTCCAGCTTCCAGATCGTCGTGCAGGGACACTTCGGCCCCGCACTCGACGCATTCGGTCATTGTACTCCCAACTGCGGGCCGACTATCCTTAAACCCATCGAAAATAACAGAGAAATTATAAGACTATACTGGCGACTAACGGTACAAAAAGGCTATTTGCGGCAAGATTTAGTTTGACATATCATTATTTAGGCAGTAGGTCCCCGGGAGGGGACCGCCGCTCCCGTCGCGGTCGAATTCGTACCTGTCGCGGCGGTTCCGGCGAGAACGGCTGCGGTGTACCCTCAGACATAGTCGTTGACCTCCGAACGAAGCTGCTGGTGGGCGTTCTCGAGTACGTCGTCTGCTTCCGTGAGCGCGGTTTCGTCCTCAGCGAGCGCCTCGCGAGCGGACTCGAGCTGATCGCCGACCGCGTCGGGTGCGGGGCCACCCTGCGAGTTGCGACTCGCGACGCTTTCGGCGGGGTCGAGTGCTTCCTCGACGGCTGCGGGTTCGACGTACGACTCGAGTGGTTCTTCGAGAACCTCCTCGGCAGCAGCCGCGAGCGCGTCGTAGTCGCCCCCCGTTTCGGCTGCAACTGCAACCATCTCGTGGGCCGTCCGGAACGGCAACCCGTTCGCCGCCAGCAGGTCCGCGACACCGGTCGCCGTCGAGAAGCCCTCGCCGGCTTCCGCCGCGAGGACGTCCTCGTTCCAGTCAGCCGTTGCAACGGCACCCGCCGCGACCTCGCTTGCCTCCGTCACCGCGTCGACGGTCTCCCAGGCGTGAGTCGTCGCACGCTGGAGGTCACGGTTGTACGCACGCGGCAGCCCCTTCAACGTCGTCGTCAGTCCCTGGACCGCGCCCGCGGCGTCGCCCGCGACCGCGCGGACGAGTTCGAGCGTGTCCGGGTTCTTCTTCTGGGGCATGATCGACGACGTCGAGGAGTAGTCGTCCGAGAGGTCGACGAAGCCGCGGTTCGCGAAGATAATCACGTCCTCCGCTAGCCCCGACAGCGTCGTCGCGTGGGTCGACAGCGCCTGAACCGTCTCGAGCAGAAAGTCGCGACTCGAGGAGGCGTCCATCGAGTTCTCGACGACGCCCTCGAAACCCAGTAGCTCGGCGGTACGTTCGCGGTCGATATCGAACGTTGTCCCCGCGAACGCGGCTCCACCCAGCGGCGACTCGTTGACCCTGTCGTAGGCCTCGAGCAGACGCGCGGTGTCGCGACGCACCGCGCCCTCGTAGGAGAGCGCCCAGTGCGCGACGGTCGTCGGCTGGGCCGGCTGAAGGTGCGTGTAGCCGGGCATGATCGTCTCTTCGTGTTCTTCGGCGACCTCGAGCAGCGACTCGCGCAGGGCGAGGGTCGACTCGATCGCCTCGAGGACGTCTTCACGCAGGCGATAGCGGATGCAGGTCGCGACCTCGTCGTTGCGCGAGCGGGCGGTGTGCATCTTCCCGCCGTCCTCGCCGATGCGTTCGATCACGGCCGTCTCGATCGCCTCGTGGACGTCCTCGCCATCGGGGAGTCCGTCGTGGCCGTCGACTTCGATCGCATCCAGGGCAGTGAGGATCGCACCTGCCGTCTCGTCGTCGACGATCCCCTGTTCGGCGAGCATGAGGACGTGTGCGCGGTCGACCTCGAGGTCGGCCTCGAAGATGCGTTCGTCCGCGGCGAGCGAGGAGAGGAAACTCCGGGCGGGGCCGCCGCTGAACCGGTCCCGACGGACGACCCCCTCGTCGGGGGAGCCGCCGTCGGTCGCGATCACGGGATCGAACGCGCCACCGTCGGATCGCGATCTACTGGATCGCTCACCGTCGCGAGTGCTCTCCTCGGTCATGTTCAGTCGTCCCCGCTGCCGTCGGTCGCGAGCTCGACGGTTTCGTCGTCGTCCTCGAGGACGCCGTTCGCGAGGCGACGCTGGAATCCGTGGTACTTCGCGACGCCCGTGGCGTCTTCCTGCTTGATCTTGCCCACGGTCTCGGTGTCGAAGGAAGCGTGTGCGGCCGAGTACGCGGCGTACTCGCTGTCACGGGCGACGGGACGGGCCTTGCCGCCCTCGAAGCGGATCGTAACGGTACCGGTGACGCGCTTCTGGGTTTCGTCGATGAAGCCCTCGAGTGCGCTCACGAGCGGTGCATCGACGAGTCCTTCGTAGCCCTTCTGGGCCCACTGCTGGTCGATCTGCTGTTTGAACTGGCGCTCTTCCTGAGTGAGGACGAGGCCCTCGAGGGACTCGTGAGCGTTCAGTAGCGTCGTCGCCGCGGGGTGCTCGTAGTTCTCGCGGACCTTCAGCCCGAGCATGCGGTCTTCCATCACGTCGGTACGGCCGACGCCGTAGGAGCCCGCGAGGTCGTTCAGGTACTCGATGAGCGCAACCGGCTCCATCTCCTCGCCGTCGATGGCGACGGGGTACCCCTCCTCGAACGTGATCTCGATTTCTTCGATTTCGCCGGACGGCTCGTCGGTCCAGTTGTAGATATCCGTCGGCGGAACGTAGTTCGGATCCTCGAGTTTATCTCCCTCGACCGAGCGACTCCAGAGATTGGTGTCGATCGACCAGTCGCCGCCGCTGCCGCCCTCGACGGGGAGGTCCTTCTCGGCGGCGTACTCCTGTTCCCACTCACGGGTGAGACCGAGTTCACGCACGGGCGCGATGACCTCGAGATCCGAGTCGCGCCAGACGGCCTCGAACCTGAGCTGGTCGTTGCCCTTGCCCGTACAGCCGTGGGCGATACCCGTACAGCCCTGTTCCTCCGCGACCTCGAGGATCGCTTCGGCGATTACCGGGCGAGCCAGCGCGGTTCCGAGCGGATAGCCCTGGTAGGTCGCGTTCGCGCGGACGCCGTCGAAACAGAGGTCGGCGAACTCCGATTTCGCGTCGACCACGTAGTGCTCGAGGTCGAGTGCCTCGGCGGTCTCTTCGGCTTCTTCGAACTCCGATTCTGGCTGGCCGACGTCTACTGTGACGCCGATCACTTCGTCGTATCCGTATTCCTCCTCGAGCAGCGGGACACAGATCGTCGTGTCCAGTCCGCCCGAGAACGCGAGTGCCACACGTGTCATGTCGTACTCGAATACAACGACAGCATGGACTTAAATTCGTTGGTTTAAGTTACGAAATTTAATGGTAGAGTGCACGCTAACCGGAGAATTGTGGTTTTCTGGAACGTCGAAACGGACGGGGTCGATGGGTATGGTATATGACGGGCTCAAAGGGCCCGTCGTCGCCGCCGTCGCCGGGAAACGGCAGAGCCACCGGTAGCGAAAAGGGCGAGTGCAGTACCGGTGGACTGACTCATTGGTAACTCAGTATCGCCCTGCCCTATTAAAATCTGTCTGTGCTGCAAATGTTGCGGCAGGAGGATCGGTCCGTCAGTCGTCGCTTTCGCGGTCGTCCGGGAGTGCCAACACGTTCTCACGGCCGATTCGGAAGACTTCGATTTCGCCGTCCTCACGGAGGCCGCCGACGACCTGACTCGTCTTGGCCTCGGTCCAGTCCAGTTCCGAGACGACTTCCTGCTGTTTGATCCGTCCGCCTCGCTGGTCGAGCAACTGCAGGATCCGTTCCTCGTTGCTCAACAGTTCCGGCGGCGGGCCGTTGGTCTCTTGCTCTCCCTGGGTAACGTCGCCTCCGCTCGTGGCCGGCTCTGCCGTTCCTGCAGGCGGCTCCGCTTCGCTCGAGGCGCCGTTCGGTGCGAGGATCTCTTCGTGTCTGATCCACCAGCCGGCGGCACCGACGCTCGCGAGTAACGCGAGCGCGGCGGCGACGGTGAGCCATGGCATCGCCGGGCCGGGGTCGGATTCGTCGGCCGGGCCGCTGGCGTTCCCTTCCTCCATAAGGTCTATCCAGGGCTGGTCGTCGGTGAACTCGGTTCCATCGCCATCCCAGAAGACGGATCCCTCGGGTGGATCGTCCGGCGACGGTTCGACGCCGTCGACGACATACCCCTCCGGCGGGAAGACCTGTAGCGTGGTGTCTTTCGGGAGGGTAAAGCCCGAGAGTGCATCGCCGACTTCGATCCGATTCAATTCGATGTAGGCGAAGCCGGTCCACTCGAAGGTAAACTCGACGTGACCGAGTTCCCGCGGCGCGGTACTGACGTCGGTCACGACCGAAACGTTGCGAATCTCCATTTCCCGGTCGGTCTCGTTCTCGCCGTCCTCGAGGATCGCGTTCCAGTCGTCTCTTTCCTCGGCGGCGTACGCGTCGGGATTCGCCTCGACGTCGTCACGGAGCGTGTTCCAGTTCGCATCCGAATCGTTCTCGAATCGGTAGTCGACGACGAACGTCGCTGCGCCGTTCTCGTGGACGAACACGTCGATGTGAACTTCGTCCGCGTCGTCGAGTTGATCGGTTTCGTTGGCCGTCTGATCGGTTTCGTTGGCTGTCTCCTGCAGCAGCGGCTGTTCCGGCCCCGAATCGACCACACCGACACCACCGGACGTGGCCGACGCGGATGGAACGAATGCCACCAGGCATCCCACCAGTGCGAGCACACAGACCAGGGCCCACAGCCCCCTCGCGTCCATTATCACACAATGCTGGTGCTGGCTAAATAGGTCTTTCCGACCACAGATGCGAATCGTAATTGGATCGCAGCGACCTCGACCGAGCGTTTTTCAAACAGTCGCTCGAAGAAGAACGTATGATCGGTTCCCGCGGAAAACTCGAGGTAGAGGCTCTGTTGAAGATCGTCCTCGCCCTGGTCGCCGTCCTCCTCGTGCTCGAGATACTGAGTGCGATCGTCAGCGGCATCCTCGGGCTCTTACAGCCGCTGCTCATGATTGCGATCCTCGTCGTTATCGGTCTCTGGCTGGTGGACCGTCTCTAGTGGCGGTCCAAGCCTGATCTGATGGGGCGAACCGAACCGCACAACAGGGTTCGCCCCATCAGTCGACGCTTGGAACGGTACTAGTCGCGAGGCGTCACACTGATATCGCTTACTCTCGTCGTCTCCCAGTACGTGTACAGCGTCAACGTTCCCGTTCCGGGCCGGGTTCGAACGCTCGCGAACGAACTCTATCCCGAACTCGTGGGGTTCGACTCCGTCCGGGACACTCACTCGTGTCTGCTCAAACGGCTCGGCGACGCCGACCACGTCGCCCAACTCCAGCACCGCGCCCATCGCGCACTCGAGGGTACCCCGGCCGTCGAAGCGACGATCACCGGTATCGACTACTTCGAGGATCCGCCGCTTGGCTCCGCGCCCGTCGTCTACCTGGCCGTCGAGAGCCCCGGTCTCGAGAAGATCCACGACGACCTCACCGACACCTTCGACGTCATCGAGGGACTCGAGGGCGCCGATTACGTCCCACACGTCACGCTCGCTCGCGGAGGCGACGCGGCTACAGCGACACGGCTGGCCGACCGCGAGATCGATCCCGTCACCTGGACCGTCAGCGAACTCGAGTTCTGGGATGGATCGTACAAATTGCCGGTCAGTCGCGTGTCGTTGCCTGCCTGACGTTCTGTCGGCCAGAAAGTATTACGGGTTGGTGTCGCTACCTCGAGTCATGCATCGACGATCGTTCATCGCGCTTGCGGCAGTGACGCCACTTGCAGGTTGCTCCGGTCTCCTCGGCGGCGGCGTCGATTCGACGCTGAGCGACGAGGAGTTCGTCCAGTTCGAGGCCGAAGAGGGAGCGGAACTGACGGTCTCCGTCGACGTCCAGGAGATCGACGAACCGGCCTCGGACGCCGACGTCGAACGTGACTCGGTCGGCGTCCAGATTCAGCACGAAGAGGAAAACTGGGCCCGAACGGAGGATATCGAGGGCTCCGAGACGTACGAAGTAACTATCGAACACGGCGGTGACCACCGCGTTCTGGTCATCGGTGGTACCGCCGACGTCTCGATCGAGTAACGACCGTCGCGAATTCTTACGGTGCCGGCGGTTCGCCGTCGTAGGTATCGTGGTCGCCGTAGAAGTTGAGCATCGCGAACTTGAGTTTCGCCGGGTCGATGTCGATCAGTTCTTCCCGTTCTTCGTGGGGGAAGGTTCCATTGACGCTGTACTTGCCGAGATCCGACTTCGCCCGGTTCGAGTAGCGACGGTCGAGCAACGCCCGGACGCCGACGTCCTCGGGCGATCGGATCACGCGACCGAGCGCCTGTCTGGTCTTTCGAACCGTCGGAATCTCGACGGCGTAGCGCCATCCCGTCTCCGTCCCGTCGAACGCGACGTCGTAGGCGTCCTGAACTGCCTCGGCGCGGTCGTCGAGGTGTGGGTAGGGGACGCCGACCACGAGTACCGTCCGTGCATCTTCGCCGTCGAAACTCACACCTTCGGCGAGGGTACCCCACAGCGAGGTACACAGGACGGCGTCGTCGTCCGCGACGAACTCCTGGCGGAGTTCCTCGACGGCGACGCCCGGTTCGTCCACGTAGACCGTCCGATCCGTCCGCGACTCGAGCCGATCCGCGTACCGACTCGCCTCGCTGTAGTTGGGGAAAAAGGCGAGCGTGTTCCCCGACGTCATCCGAACGGCGTCGTGGATGGCGTCGGTGACCTCCTCCTGGACGGCGGGGTCGTCCCGGTCCGAGGAGAAAAGCGGCGGCGTCTCGACGGCGTACGTTCGGCGGTTCTCCTCGGGGAACTGTAGCCCATAGGCCATCGTGATCGGGTCCTCGAGTCCGAGAACGTTCTCGGTGACGTCGAAGGGCTGTAGCGTCGCGCTCATCAGGACGGTGGCGTACACCTCCTCGAAGAGCTGGCCCGTGACCTGCCGTGGGAGACAGGTGTACAGTTCCGCGCGGCCGTAGATCTCGTCGGTCCCGGCGTCGCGGGTGACCGAGACCACCGGGTACAGCCCCTCCTTGGCACCCTCGTTCATCCAGGCGGAGACGAACCCCGCGGCCTGGAGAGTCTGACACTCTGTCCTCGTCGCAGTTTCGCCCTCGCGGTAGGCCTCTTCGTACTCCTCGTCGAGTCGCTGGCCGAGTTTCATCGCGGCCTCTAAATCGTCGTCGATCCCCTGGCCCGAGTAGCGCTGCAGGAACTCGAGTGTGAGGTCGTCCCGTCGGTCTTCGTTGGCGATGGGAACGTCCTCCCAGTTCTCGCCGATTCGCTCTCGTTCTCCGAACCCGAACGATTCCTCGTAGGCTTCGACGAGCGCGCGGTGGAACGCCGAGAGAACGTTCGCGGCGTCCTCGCTACGAGGATCGTCGGACTCCTCGAGTTCGTCCAGTGCGGACTCGAAGGTCCGTTCCGAGCAGGTCCGGGTCGCGTGCTCACGGGCGGCGTCCTCGACGTTGTGCGCCTCGTCGAAGACGGCGATGACGTCCTCGGGGTCGCGGCCGAGCCACCGGAAGAACTGTTCGCGTATCGTCGAGTCGAGCAGGTGGTGGTAGTTACAGACGACGAGGTCGACACCCTCGATACCCTCTTTCAGGAGTTCGTAGCCGCAGAACTCCTGGCGCTCGGCGTACTCGTAGATCTCGTCGGGCGTGCGGACGTCCTCGAACAGCCACGCGAAGAAGTCGTCCGTGTTCCCGGTGAGGTTGTTCCGGTAGTAATCACAGACGTTCTGCTCCCCGAGATCCTCGAGACGGTCCTCGATCGACTCGAGTTCGTCCATCACGGCCGAGCGAGCGTCGGCCGCCGCGCCGTCGCCGTCCTGACTCTCCGCGAGCAGTTCGCGCTGGCGGCGCTCGAGTTGTTCTTTCTCCTGTTCGGCGTCGACGAGCGCGCGGGTGTTGTCCCGCAGCGCCTGACACTCCTCGTAGCCGACGTCGATGTGACACATCGATCCTTTCCCCTTGAAGACGACGGCGCGGATTCGTTCCTCGCGGGTGATCGCGCGGGCCTCGGCGACGAACTGTCGCATCTGCTGGTGGACGTCGGTCGTGATGACGACCGTCTTGTCCTCCTCGCGGGCAACCTCGAGGGCGGGAGCGAGCGAGGACAGCGTCTTCCCGGTTCCGCAGGCCCCCTCGAAGAGGACGTTCTGGCCGCGGCTCAGGGCGTTGTGGATCCGGCCCATCGCCTCGCGCTGATTCTCGTACGGCTGGTCGTACGGGAAAAAGCGCATGTAACCGCTCGTTTCGGACACGATGGGTGATACGTTCCTGCTTCGGTAAAAGCGTTCGTCTCGTTTCACCGTCTTTCACCAGAAACTACAGGTTCGCTCGGATTGGAGACGTGACCGAACGGATGGACGACGCCTCCCGCACGCTCGAGACCTACGAGTCGGACGTCGATGCGTACGTCCGGAAGTACCGCGAGCAGTCCGTTGCAGTTCTCTACGGCGAGCCGTTCCTCGACGCGCTCGCCGGCGATCGTCTGCTCGACGTCGGCTGTGGTCCCGGGTCGGATCTCTCGACGTTCGAGTCCGCCGGCTACGAGCCGGTCGGGTTCGACCTCACCGACGGATTTCTGCGGGCCGCCGGTGAATCCGCGTCGTCCGCGCCGCTGGTCCGTGGCGACATGCGAGCGTTGCCGTTCGCCGACGCGACGTTCGACGGCGTCTGGAGTTCCGCGTCGTTCCTCCACGTTCCCCGGTCGGACGCAGCCGAAACGCTGGGCGAGTTCCGTCGAGTGCTGCGTCCCGACGGCGTCGTCTTCCTCTCGGTCAAACGCGCCTCCGCGAGGCCGGAGGAATCTCGCGACCGACACTTCGAATACTACCGCCCGGACGAGATTCGCTCGAGCGTTGCGGACGCAGGATTCGTTCCCGAAATCGTCGAAACCACCGAAGAATGGATTGCAATAGTCGCCGAGTCGAAGTAGCCCGACCTCGGTACAACCACCCTCATTCGACGCGGTCCCGTTTTCACCCCGTTTCGGGAATCGCCGCCAGCGATCCATCTGCCAGCGTACGCCTGCTACATCGACATACTACTCGAGTTCGATCCCTCGTGTATGGCTATCCCAGGATACGATTCCAACAGCGTCGCCGAAGCAACACTCGATCGCGTCGGCGCACGGATCGCCGTCGTCGCGGGCGTCGTCCCCGACGAGTTCGACCTCGAGCGAAGCGGGACCGAACCGCCCGTCGATGCGCTCTCGGAGCCGGTTTCGATCACCGAGCTCGACGGGCTGAAGGCAGTTGAGGCCGTCCGACTGACGCTCGCGTACGACCCCTCGAAGCTCCCGCCGGGTGCGAGTCCGACCGACGTCGCGGTTGCTGTCCGAACTGACGACGGCTGGGAACCGCTGGAGTCGACGACCGACCTCGAGGAGACGACGGTGACCGCCGTCCTGAACGACCGCCCGCCGGGATCGACGATCGTGGCGGGCTACGACGACCGCGACGTCGACGAACTCGGCCGGTAGCGACAGGTCGAAACGCACGTCTTTCCCGCGACCGATCGTCCGGTATGATCGCGATTTTCTCCGATACACACAGCAGCGACGGCCACGAACTCGAGGGGGAAGCGCTGAACGCCGCTCGAGAGGCCGACACCGTCGTCCACGCGGGCGATTTCACGAGCGAAGCGGCACTCGAGGCGTTCCAGAAGGAGTGTGCGACGCTCTTTCCAGTACACGGCAACGCCGACAGCGCGGCGATCCGGGAGCGACTGCCGACTGCCCGCGTGGTCGAAGCCGGCGGCGTGCGATTCGCCGTGACCCACCGACGCGACGGCGGCGAGATGGGGCTCGCGATGTTCGGCCGGTCGCGGGACGCCGACGTCGTCGTTTCGGGTCACACCCACCGACCGACGGTCATCGAGACCGAGGACTGTCTCCTCCTCAATCCCGGGAGCCACGCACAGCCACGTGGACACCGTCCGGGATTCGCCGTGCTCGAGGAGAGTGAGGTCGGACTCGAGGGCGAAATTCGGGAACCGGACGGCACGCTCGTCGAGTCGTTCGAGATCCCACAGAAATAGCGGCAACAGGGCGTGGAGGGCTGCGTCAGCGGAGCGGCGGAAACGTGGGGGCGGGTGGTGTGGGAGAGGGTAGGCCGGTTCGAAGAACCGGTGATCGGATGATCGGCGGGCAGTCGTCGACTGCCCAGTTGTCGGGGCACAGGGCTAGTGGTCTCGAATCCGGAGAGGACACGGTCCGAAACTCGAGACGCAATTCGACGTAGGAGCTATAGGGAAATATACGTAGTGTAAGGTGAAAAACCGGTTTTAGCTAGCCAAATCTGGCCCGTCGCCGGCTCTCGAACGCACCAGTACGAAGCCTCGAGACGCCGCGACACGTCGAAACGGTTTTGCACGGTGATGCTGTAGGCCTCGCGTATGCTGGACCTCATTCCCGACGATCCCGTCATCATCGCGGTCGTCCTGATCCTGCTGTCGCTGATCTTCTTCTCGTACCTGCTACTGCGACGGACGGTCCTCGAGTTCCGCGATGGGATGCGAGGGCGCTAAACGGCTTCCTCGACCCGCTCGAGCGCCGTTTCGACGTCGTCTCTCGAGATATTGCGGTGTGTACAGAACCGAACCGTCGTCGGACCGAACTGCGTCGCCAGCACGTCTTCTTCCTGCAACCGCTCGAGAACGGCCTCCGTCTCCAGCCCCGTCTCCGAGACGTCCGCGAGCACGATGTTCGTCTCCGGCGGCTGAACGTCGAAGCCGTCGACGTCGTCGAGACCCTCTGCGAGCAGCTCTGCGTGCTCGTGATCGTCCTCGAGGTCGTCGACGTTTTCGAGTGCCTCGAGTCCGGGCGCGGCGATGATGCCTGCCTGTCGGAGTCCGCCACCGAAGAGTTTGCGGACGCGCTGGGCCTCCTCGATGAATTCCTCGCTGCCGGCAAGCATCGACCCGATCGGTGCGCCGAGGCCCTTCGAGAGACAGAACATCACCGAGTCGACCGGCTCCGTGATCTCGGTGACCGGCACGTCGAGTGCCGTCGCAGCGTTGAACACCCGTGCGCCGTCGAGGTGGACCGGCACGTCGCGGTCGTGTGCAGCGTCGGCCGCTGCAGCGATCTTCTCCGGTTCGATCGCGAGGCCGCCGCGGGCATTGTGCGTGTTCTCGAGACAGAGCAGGCCGGTTCCGGGCCGGTGCAGGTCCTCCTCGACGTAGCCCTCGACGACCTGCTCCGGCGAGAGGACGCCGCGCTCGGCGTCGACCATCCGGATCTGCAGGTTCGAGTGATCCGCGAACCCGCCGAGTTCGTACTTCACGACGTGGCTCTTCTCGTCGGCCAGCACCTCCTGACCGCGCTCGGTGTGGACGCGAGCCGCGATCTGGTTACCCATCGTCCCGCTGGGAACGTAGAGGGCGGCTTCCATACCGACCATCTCGGCCGCTCGCTCCTCGAGTTCGTTGACGGTCGGATCCTCGCCGTAGACGTCGTCGCCGACATCAGCGGCGTGTGCTGCATCGCGCATCTCGTCGTCGGGCTTCGTGACGGTATCCGAACGGAGATCGATCATTGCCGAACCCTCGAGTCGGCGGCGTCCTAACGCTGTCGAACCGGACGCTACGTGTCGTTCGGTCACAGACGACGAAGGTTCCGAAGATTTACTATTCAGTCCGCCAACACGTCAGCCGTGACCGATGCCAGCCCTCCCTCCGGTTCAGTGAACGGTCCCCCTGCCGATCGAAACCCGTTCTTCCGTCACGTCTCGCGGGTCGTCGACCGGTTCGGTGACCTCTTGCCGTTTCTCGTCGTCCCGCTGTTCACGACGCTACTCGAGTTCGACGCCGTGCGCCGAGCGGTCACTGGCGCAGGTCGTGGGTTCTCGATCGAATTCAACTTCCAGTTTCCATCGCCGCTGCTCGATCTGTGGACGTTCACCGATCCGCCGGAGCCCGCTCCGGAACTGGGATCGCCAGGAACGGATGGCGGCGGATTCGGCGATTCGCTTGGCTCGCCGCCCGCCGGCTCCGGGCCCGAGCCCGGCGGGGATATCGTCACCGTCGACCCCCCGCACCAGGCTGGGTCGGTCCCGCTCGAGTCGCTCGGACTCGAATTCTTCGGTTTGATGCTGGCGATCTTGGTCGGACACGCTCTCGTTTACTCGGTCGTCTCCGCGATTTACCTCGGTGGAATAGACCGTCGGCTCCGCAACGAACCCGTCGCGGTCGTCGATTGCGTGCGATCGTACGCCGGGCGGTTCCTGGCGTACTTCGCAGTCATTTTCGGTGCCTTCCTCCTCGCGATACCGATCCTACTCGTACAGCCGCTGTTCGCATTGCTCGCCATTCCCGCGGTGTTGGTCGCTATGTACCTCTTCTACGGGGTCCCGTTCCTGTTCGTCGCCGCGGACGCGTCGGTCCTCGAGGCGTTCCGGAACTCGTACCGGCTGGGGCTCGCCGGCGGCTCCTACCTGCGATTCGGGCTCTGGCACTTCGCCGTCGTCCTGGTCGTTTCACCTGTGGTCTCGTTTGCGGTTACGAGCGGTGGCGCTGTCGGCTTCCTCTTTGGCTCGGTCGTCGTCGTGCCGCTCTCGCTGCTCCTGGCGGCGGCGACGGTGTCCTTCTTCGACGAACTGGTCGACCGAGACCCGAACGCTTTCGACGAGGGCGCGGGTACTGCCCACCCATGACCGGAAACACGACGGAATCCGGACCGATCGCCGCCCATCAGGTCGTCTCCGTGCTCCGTCTCGTCGCCCTTGCACTCGTCGTGGTCGGCTTCGCTGGCTGGGCACTCGAGGACGCCGCCGCGTTCGACCTCGAGTCGCCGTACACGATCGCCTTCGGCGTCGGGGTCGCGTGTGCGTTCGCGTCGATCTATCTGGGGATCTTTCTCGCTGACGGCGGCGACGAGTGAGCGTGAGAATTTCGATTCGAAACTCGTATGCCGGCGGCGGTGAACGCGTGTCACATGGACCCGCGAATCCGCGAACATGCCGAAATAATCGCGAACCACTCTGTCGATCTGCAGGAAGGAGACAACGTCGTGATCGACGCCCACCCAGTCGCCGAGGATCTGGTCGTCGCCCTCCACGAGGTCGCTGGCGAGAAGGGTGCGAACCCGCTTACGACGACCAAGCGATCCGGCAAGCGCCAGACTCGGGCGTATCTCCGCGCGTCTGACGTCGACGACTTCGAGACACCCGAACACGAACTCGCGCTCATCGAGGAGACGGACGTCTACATCGCCATTCGTGCATCGGACAACGTCACCCAGACTAGCGACGTCGACCCCGAAATCCAGTCCGCCTCTCAACAGGCCTACCGTCCTATCCTCGAGGAACGCCTTGGGACGCGATGGTGTCTCACGCAGTTCCCCGCGCCGGCGAACGCCCAGCTCGCCGAGATGTCGACCGAGGGCTACGAGAACTTCGTCTGGGACGCCGTCAACAAGGACTGGGACGAACAGCGCGAGCATCAGGAGAACATGGTCGAGATCATGGATCCGGCCGACGAGATCCGCATCGTCAGCGGCGACACGACCGACGTGACGATGTCGATCGACGGCAACCCGACGCTGAACGACCACGGGAAACACAACCTCCCCGGCGGCGAGGTCTTCACCGCACCTGTCCCCGACAGCGTCGAGGGCGAGGTGCTGTTCGACATGCCGCTGTACCATCAGGGCCGAGAGATCACGGACGTCTACCTCGAGTTCGAGGGCGGCGAAGTCGTCGACCACTCCGCAGCCAAGAACGAGGAGACGCTGACTGAAGTCCTGAATACGGACGAGGGTGCCCGCCGACTCGGTGAACTCGGTATCGGGATGAACCGCGACATCGACCAGTTCACGTACAACATGCTGTTCGACGAGAAGATGGGCGACACCGTCCACATGGCGGTCGGCCGCGCCTACGACGACACGATCGGCGAGGACAACGAAGGTAACGATTCCGCGGTCCACGTCGACATGATCGTCGACATGAGCGAGGATTCGTTCATCGAGGTCGACGGTGAGGTCGTCCAGCGGGACGGTACCTTCAGATTCGAGGACGGATTCGAGGAGTAGCGAGATCTGACCACCAGCGAAAATCTCGGATCTGAACGGGGAGCGTAGCGACCCGTGAGGAGTAGATTTGATCGTCGTAGCTCTCTTATCAAGGTCCGAAGGCCGCGATATCGGCTCCTACCGTCGCCAGTGCGTCGGCGGGGTTCGGGTCGCTATCGGCCAGATGCGTGTACCGATGTTCCGGAACGCTCGAGAGCGCCGTCGCGACGGCATCGCTGTACGTCTCGACGCCCGGTTCCGTCGGGTCGTTGCCGCCCCAGACGTCTCGGATGACCGTCATCGAATCGATCCGCACTTCCAGGCTCCGTGGCTCGTAGCGAGCCAGTAGTTCGGAGAGTCCCAGCTGGAGAGCGACGTATTCGGCGGTGTTGTTCCCCGTCCGGGAGCCGACAGGTCGGCCGAGACGTGCGAGTTCGTCCCCCGAAGCATCCACGATGACAGCACCCGCACCTGCGGGGCCAGGGTTGCCACGCGAACTGCCGTCGACGTAGAGGACGAACGCGTCACTCGCCGGCTCGGCGACGGGTGGCCGGCCGAGTCCCGACTCGAGCAGGCTCTCGAGCGCACCACGCAACTCGTCCGAGGTGGTATTGGGGTCGAAGAGACCGCCGTAGCCGGGGACGGCGTCGTCGATAGCGTCGGTAGCAGCCGCCACCTCGTAGCCGACGCCCGCGAGTACCTCGTCGACGAGCGCGGCGAGCGGCGAGAGGTGTTCGTTCGGAAGTCGGTCGTCGGTCACGCTGTCTGCCTCCTCGAGTTTCGATTCCAGGCTCTTTCACCTTCACCCTCGATCCCGGCCGATTTCGTCGGCTGGTTGCACCGCTGCATATCGGTTCTCGGTGATCGAGCGGGATATTTCTTCAGACTCCACCGGTGGCAGCCATTTCGAATTCATTGACTCCTGAGATCCTCGGTGGCTGACGCAAACGGCTCGTTGAATATAGAGCAGCAATGCAGTACGACGACTCCGTTTGTTTCAGACCGAGGTCGATGACCCATCTGCTCACTACACGCTCGAACTGAGCACCATCACTTAGGTCCAGTTTTCGATACGATGACGACCTGTCGATCCACCGTTCGGGAAGCGACGTAAATGATAACTGGTAAAGAGTTATTTGGAATCATGGTAAAGTAAGCAACAACCCCATTATGACCGAATTCCCGAAATTGAATGTATACGGGAAACTCGTCGCGCTGAGCTCCCTTGCTACCCTCGGGCTTACAGTAATCGACGGGTTTGCCGCGCCAGCAATGACGACGGCCGCTTTCGCCGTACTCGTCCTCTTCGTTGCTATGTATCGGAACGAGGACAACTCCGAATCGAGGAGCTCCGATAATGGCGGCGGAACCTCGGACCGCGAAAAAGAAGCGATGGTCGGGCCAGCGGAAGGCGATCTTTAGTATATAGAGCGGTTCGACCAGCGAGACACGATATTCAGGACGTAGTTCCCACCCGAAACTTTGGCTACCTGTACTGACTGATCACTCTTCTCCGCAGATTGCCTCTCAGTTCGCTCCATACTTGCCAGCACGACTGCCGAAATGTCTCACTATTTGTGGGATTAGCAGATTCACCACATCAGAAATCGAAGCGTCGAATCGTTTCTCCTGCGTTCTGGAGACTGTTCTGGGGGTTTATGATCTCCCGTTCGGTACGGTGCGTATGGCAGTTCTCGTAGCCTACGACGGATCGATGCCCGCACAGAAGGCAGTCGATCGTGCGTTCGAAGAGTACGCCGACGAAGAGATCGTTTTGCTGCGCGTCGTCGAGGCGGCGGGCGGGTCGACCAGTGCTGGCATCAATCTCGCACAGGAGGCGCTCAAAGGCGAGCGTGAGGAAGCCTCGAGCGACCTCGAGGAGCAGGTCGACGACCTTGAGGGAACGGAGGACGTCGACTACCGAACCGAGATCGTCGTCGGGGATCCGGCCCACGAGGTCGTCGAGTTCGCCGAGGACGAGGACAACGACGTCGATCACATCCTCGTCGGCAGCCACGGCCGGTCGGGTGTCTCCCGGATCCTGCTCGGGAGCGTCGCCGAAAAGATCGTCCGCCGGGCACCGGTCCCGGTCACCGTCGTTCGCTGACGCTGGACCGAGAGAAGGGTGCGTCACTCGCTCTCCAGAATCACGACGTCCCCTCGCTGTCCTTCGGGCTGGTACTCACAGCGGTAGGTTTCGATATCCGCTGTCGCCTCGAGCGTGAGCGACTCGACTTCACCGACGACCTCGTTTCCGGGGCTCGAGTAGTCTTCGACGATCTCGCGGTCCGCGTCCCAGAACGCGATATTGTGGTGGATGCCGTCCATGTTCTCCCAGATCACCTCGTACTCGCGGCCCGGGACGAGGACGAGCGTCGGGTTCTCGACTCGATCGATCGCTGGCGGTTCGACGCCGACCCAGCCGCCGACCCAGCCGTCGAACCGGATCGTCTCGACGTCACGCCACGCGTCGGGGGCGGTGTTGCCTTCGGTGGTCTCGGCTTCGTCGACGACGGGTTCGTCTTCCTCGCTCTCGCTGTCGGGGTCGCCGCCGAGACAGCCGGCGACCGCAGCCGCGACTGTCGTTCCGACGCCCGTCAGGAGCGTCCGTCGTCGGATGTCACTCGAGGCCATTGACGGACGTAGGGCTCCCAGCGGCATAAGACGCAGTCGTTCTCCATCTGACTGTTTCACGGGTTGGAACGTCACCGACCGTCTTCGAACCCCTGGTTGCGTACTCCGGGCCTGTGCTTACCGACCTCGCCGTTCATGAACGGATATGAGCCAGCGAAACGACGACGCTGCCTACACTGAACTGACGCCCGACTCCTGGCATCAGAACGACGAGGGGAACTACTACATCGAGTGTCCGGAGTGTGGCTCAGCGGCGACGCTGATGAACGTCGTCAAACACGGCCGCTGTAACGGCTACCTCGATCAGCAAGAGGGTGAGACGGAACTCGACGAGGAGAAATTCGATTGCACGGCGAAACTCTGGTTCGAACTCGGCTACACGTCCGATCCCGACGACGAAATGACGGATGACGCCGTCGGCGAATCCGCGAGCGACGTCGAGATGGAGGAGGGAGTGCCGGCAGAGGGATCGCCACCAGGAACGGACGGGACGGTCGACGACGACCAGACGTAAGGAAAACCAGCAGTCTCATACGGACTGCTGTAACGACGTACCGGCGCAACCGCAGGACGGGCCGCGGTTGCGCTGGAAGTGACTTACAGTAGTCCGTCTCACTCGTCGATTCGCCGGGCCGGAACGCCAGCGACAGTCACACCCGGATCGACGTCGTCGGTGACGACCGAGCCAGCGCCGACAGCTGCGTCCTCGCCGATGGTGATGTCCCCGAGCAGCGTCGCGTTCGCGCCGATTTTCACCCCTTCCTCGACCGTCGGGTGACGTTTGACGGGTTCGGCCGTGTCACCGCCGAGCGTGACGCCGTGGTACATGTGGACGTCGTCGCCCACTTCGGCCGTCTCGCCGATGACGACGCCCATCCCGTGGTCGATCGTCACCCGGCGACCGATCGTCGCGCCGGGATGGATCTCGACGCCGGTCAGCCACCGCACCAGCTGGGAGAACAGCCGTGCGAACAGCCGAAGCCTGGCGTTCCAGAGTCGGTGAGCGATCCGGTGTCCCCAGACGGCGTGGACGCCCGGATAGCAGAGCGCGACCTCGAGACATCCTTTCGCGGCCGGATCCCGATCACACATCGTCCGCACGTCTTCGCGGAGCCGTCCGAGCATCTGTGGTGGCTCGGAATCGGGAGCACCCGCTCTAAAAAGAATCGTTTCTCGATCACTTCCCGCGAGCGAGTCTGCGCCCGATCCGCTCGGGGAGCCCTGCCTCCGTGACCGCCTCCTGGACTGCTTCGATATCGTACTCGACGCGATGGGTCTCGACGGTCATCGCCTCGAGGTCGACCACCGCGTACCCCGCTCGCGGATCGCCGTCTCGAGGTTGGCCGACGCTGCCGGGGTTGAGGACGATCCCTTCCGCGAATTTCTCGACGCCCTGGACGTGGGTGTGACCGAGCACGAGCACGTCCTCGTCGTCGAGCAGCCGTGGCGAGAACTCCTCGGGATACGTGTACCGTGCGTATCGGTCCGGATCGTCGGGATGACCGTGGACGATCTTCAGCCGACCGTCACACTCGAGGCGCTCTTTCGGGAGATTCGCGAGCCACTCGAGTTGGTCGTCCGAAAGCTGCTCTTTGGCGTGTTCGACGCCCGCCTTCGCCATCCCGTTAAATTGGAACGGTGTCGTCGCAGCGACTGCCGCGTCGTGGTTGCCCATCACCGTCGGCACCCCTCGCTGCCGGAGTTCGTCGACACAGTCGCCCGGCCAGGGGTTGTAGCCGACGACGTCGCCCGCACAGACGAGTTCGTCGACCGGCGGCATGTCCTCGAGGACGGCCTCGAGGGCGACGCGATTGCTGTGGACGTCCGAGATGAGTCCGACCTTCATGTCCGTGCTCGAGGCTAACGGGTGCGAGGCGTTTGTAGGTTATCCGGACCGTCTTCAGTCGCTGGCGCTCCCGTTCCTGTGGCCGGTTCGAACCGATGCCGATTTTGGGATGCTCGGTCGAGCAAAAGACACTTTTCAATCTGGTACCAAGTTAGCTCGTGACCCGTATCACGCGCCGCCGCGCCCTCCAGTTCGGTAGCGTCACCCTCGGAGCCGTGGTTGCGGGCTGTTCGTCGCTCGGAGTAGGGGCGGCCGAATCGACTCGCCTGACAGGGATACGGATCAAGAACCGTGACCCGACCTCTCGAGCCGTTCACGTGTTGATTCTCGACGGTGACGATCCGGTTTACTGGGGCTCGGAAGTGGCGGATGCGTATTCGGTGGGAGAGGATCGTCGCGATGAGGCGGATTTCGAGGGGGTCCCGACCGAACTCGGAACCCACGTCCTGTACGCATGGCGCGACGACCAGCCCAGAGACGAGTGGGAACGGTTCGACTTCGGCGACTACGAGCCCTCCTGTGGGCAACTCGTGATCGGGATCGGTTACACCGACGATGATCAGGGAGAACTCACGATTATGACAGCAGACGAGTGTCCCCGCGACGACCACGAACGCTGACGGCTCAGTCGCCGTTCTCTATTGCCGTCTCGAACCCGTCGTCGGTCAGCGCCACACCTGCCGCACAGACCTCGTGTTCGAAGTCGAGTCCGTACGCCTCCTGCGCCGCGTCCTCGGCACTCTCGACGTCGAATTCGTACGCGTCGGGAGAGTCTTTCTCGTAGGTCGCGACCAGCGTCGGTTCGTCGACGGTCTCGACGACGAGAGCGTCCTTGCGGACCGTACCGATCAGCGCCTCGTCGTCGTCGATCGTCGCGGCGATGCGTGGCGTGTCGTAGTCGTCTTTCTCGTAGTCCAGTGCCAGCAGGCTCTCCGCGAGGGCGTCTCGAGCGGGGTAGCCCAACTCGAGTTTCTCCGCGATCGGATCGACGTGCGAGCCGTTACCGAACGCGGCAGTCTCGCCAGTCGGCGTCTCGACGACGCGCAGGCAGTTGTAGGAGACGTACGGGTTGTCCGTCTCCGGCGCGTCCTCGGTGGGACCGACGGTGAGCGCTTCGTCTCGAGCGGTGATCTCGCGGTTCGGGAACGACCTCGAGGAGACGCGATAGGCGCCGACCTCGGGGCCAACGACGACGAATCGTCCGACGTACATGGGTGTGGATGCGCGAGGGGTGGGAAAAGGAATGTCGGTTCTCGATCGTGGACCTCGAGAGGCCGGGGGCGCTACTCGGGCTTCAGACCGCCGTCTTCGACACGCATGACGGCTTCGCCGTCGGCGAGGTTCGGCGCGTCGACGAGTCGAACGATCCGCTTGTCACCCTTGGACTTGCGGAGGTAGATGCGGAACGTGGACTTGTGGCCGAGGATGTTGCCACCGATCGGCTGGGTCGGGTCGCCGAAGTAGGAGTCGGGGTTCGAGGCGACCTGGTTGGTGACGATGACAGCGGCGTTGTAGAGGTTGCCGACCTTGTCGAGGTCGTGAAGGTGCTTGTTGAGTTTCTGCTGGCGGTCCGCGAGTTCGCCACGGCCGACGTACTCGGCACGGAAGTGGGCCGTCAGGGAGTCGACACAGAGCAGTCGGATCGGGTACTCGGAGTCCTCGTGTTCGCTCGCCAGGTCCTTGGCCTTCTCGGCCAGCAGCATCTGGTGGTTGGAGTTGAACGCCTTCGCGACGTGGATCTTCTCGAGAATGGCTTCGACGAGTTCCTCGAGTGCGTCTTCGTCGTCGGCCGAGCCTTCGATCTCGCGGTCCTCCATGGTGGCCTCGATGACGTCGTCGGGGAGGCCACGGACCATGTCGTCGATTCGTTCGGGACGGAACGTGTCCTCGCTGTCGATGAACATCGCGCTACCGTGGAGACCGCCGACCTCCTCGGGGAGCTGGACGTTGACGGCCATCTGGTGGGTAACCTGGGACTTACCGGAACCGAATTCGCCGTACACCTCGGTGATCGACTGGGTCTCGATTCCGCCGCCGAGCAGGTCGTCGACCTCGTCGATGTGCCAGCTCAGTTTGCCGATCTGGTTTCGTCGTTCGAGGACCGTCGAACCGGTCTCGAAACCGCCGACGTCGGCGGCGTCACGAGCAGCACGGACGATGTCCGCGGCGGTGGACTCGCCGACGTCCGCCGTGTTCGATAGTTCGGAGGGCGAGGCCACGGCGAGACTCTGGAAGGACTCGAAGCCTGCGTCCTGGAGTTTCTCTGCGGTTGCCGGTCCAACGCCGGGGAGCGTCTCGAGATCTGCGTCGGGCATACTCCGTCGTTGTGCCGGACCCCCCATAAACCCTCGTTAACAGGGAAGTGAAAGTGAAAGTGCGGGACTGCGACGACCCGGTCGGAAGCGAAGCAGTAGGTTTAGGTAGGAGAAGGCTGGCTCGAGTCGCTACGGCCGCGACTCGTCGGGGTCCCAGGTCAGGCAGTACAGTCGACCGTCGTCGCTGCCGACGAACAGCTGGCGGTCGCCGATTGCGGGCGTGCTCGAGATGCCGTCGGCGGCGCCGAAGTGCCAGAGGTGGGTACAGTCGTCGGCGAGGTCGAGTCCGTACAGCGAGCCGGTCGCGTCGGCGACGCAGACGACGTCGCCGACGACGACGGGACAGCCACGGACTGGCCCGTCGAGCGGGACGCCCTTCTTGGCGAACAGCCAGCCGCGGAGTTTGCGCCGGCCGAACTTCGTGTCGGTGACGTGGAGGTAGCCGTCGGTCGCTCCGACGAGCGTCGTATCGACCTCGGGCAGCACCGTCGCCGAGGAGTTGAACGCGTCACGGATCTCGTAGGAGAACCACGACTGGCCCGAATCCGTATCCATCGCGAGCATGGTGCCGTCGTCGTCGCTCACGTAGACCAGTCCGTCAGCGACCGTCGGCCCGCCAGCGATACCGCCGTCGGCGGGTGCGGTCCAGACTTCTTCGCCCGTCTCGACCTCGAGGCCGTAGACCGTCCCGTCCTCGGTGCCGGCGTAGACGCCCGCGTCATCCGCGTCGCCCTCGTCGTCTCCGGACGATATTGTTACGTCGACTGAGATGTCGCCGGATTCCGGAACCTGAGGCTGGCTCTCCTCGAGCGGCGCGGTTTCGGCTTCGTCGTCGGCGACCGCGGGAGAACCGACGATCGGCGACTCGGTTTCGTACGTCCAGCACAGTTCGCCGCTCTCGCCTTCGAGAGCGGACAACCCTGCCGTGTGGCCGACGTACAACTGTCCGTCGTCGGCGGTCAACGACGAGGAGAGCGATCCGGGTAGTTCGGTACGCCAGCGTTCGTCTCCGGTTCCGGGATCGATCGCGTAGACGGTGCCGTCCTCGGTGGCGAGAAACAGTCGATCGCGGGTGACGACCGGCGTCGCGCCCGTGGCGTTTAGCGTCTCGAAGGTCCACCGGCGACGGCCCGTCTCGCGCTCGAGCGCGTAGAGATTGCCTCGCCCGGTGCCGACGAAGACGGTGTCGCGATCCAGTACCGGCGATCCGACCGGTCCGGTGAGGTCGACGGTCCAGTCGGTCTCGATCCGAAGCGGCCCGTCGAGGTCGCGCCGGACGCCCGAGTTCTGTGGGTCGCCCTTGTGCTGGTTCCAGCTAGTCACTGGCAGGGGCTACTCAATGGACCAGTATAATGGAATGGATACGTCTCGAGGGTTGGGGGAAAGGGGGAAAACCGGCAGGAACCGAGTCGATGCGTGTATGGCGCAGCTGATGATGTGGCGTCGGTCGCCTGCCGTACCCTTCTCTACCGGTTGGAGCGGCATACGCGTGCTCCCAAAGTGATTTGGACGGACGATCCGACGGATCTCATCCTGTCACGTCATTTCCGCCACAACCGCGACACATCCTTCGGTTGCGCCGGGCTACCGTTACAGCAACCCGTATTACTCCCAGGGATGAGTGCCGCTCGAACTCGGCCACAGCGGGTACCAGTACTCCTTCTCGCGTTCGATCTCGAGTTCGCCGTCCAGCGCGGCCTCGAGTTTGAACTCCGCGCTCGAGTCGCGCTCTCGCCCTGGCCGTGGCGCGAAGGGGTAGTACGCGCCCCGACGGAACGAGTAGATCCAGTAGGCGGGACCGTCCCGCCCCTCGTAGGCGAAGACGGCGGCGAGCAGCCGCGAGCCGTAGTCGTGCTCGATGAACGTGTCCGCGGCGAAGTGGAGGCTGGTGATCAGGTCCTCGGGGTCGTCGTCCTCCAAGATCACCCAGTGATAGCCGTGGTCGTCTTCGGAGACGTCGAAGTCGGTGCCGGTCTCTTGCTGGCCGGCCTCGAGGATCGCCTCGACCTCGTCGACGGCCTCCTGGAAGCTATGCGAGTCGACGCCGGAGAAACAGAGCGCGCCGACGTCCGCCGACTCGTAGCCGAGTTCGGCCTCCATCGTCAGGTATGCGGTGCTCATCCCGAAGAGGTCGTCGGGGTCGGCGTCACGACTCGCGTCGGTTTCGGCGCGTACCCCGAGTACGGACCGGATCCCGTCCAGCAGTCCCATAGCCGATAGGACGGCCGCGGCCCTTTAGAATTCACGTGTTTCGGCACGATTGCCCGAACAGTGATGGCCCTCTCGCCCATCTCGTCGATCGTGTCTCGAGTCTCGAGTAGCGTAGCGACGATCGCCCGCGAGTTCGAAACGCGGGTCGCGAACCCGGTCGTACGGTGGCTCCTCCGATCGCCGTTGCACCCGCTCGCCAGTTTCGCGCTCGTGCTCGTCACCTACAGGGGACGACGGAGCGGCCGGGAGTACACGATCCCGGTCGCGTACGCTCGCGACGACGGTCCGCTCGTCGCTGTCACGCCGAAGTCGGAGACGATCTGGTGGACCAACTTCCGGGAGCCAGCCGCGTGTGTGGTCCGACTCCAGGGTACCCGAGAGGCAGCGATCGGTGAACTCGTCACTGACGACGCCGAACGGGCCGAGCTGCTCGAGGTCTACGCCGAACAACGACGCCTGCTGGGGCGAGTGCTCGGACTCGGGGATCGGGATGGCGACTCGAGTGGAGACGAACTCGCTGTCGTTCGGTTCTCGCTCGACTCCTGACTGAAGTCACCATTTCAGACTTACAGTCCTTCTAACCTCCGACGAGGCCGTTATACGCGTCGAACCCGTAGTGAAGTCGAATAGCCAACCGACCAGTTCGCCCCTTCGATGCACCCATGAAAACAAAAGCATCACCGAAAGCACCCTTGCCAGTACCGCCCACGGATCACCTCGAGGAGCGGTCGCTCCGGGCGCACACCGAGCCGATGTCGGTGCTCCCGCTGGGCGACGGCCTCTACGAGGTCGAGTCCGGTAGCGACCACACCTATCTCGTCGACCTCGAGGCCGGCCGCTGTACCTGTCCCGACCACGTCTTCCGTGGCGTCCGGTGCAAACACGTCCGCCGGATCGCCATCGAGATCACCGAGGGTCGGACGCCGCCGCCGGGAGAGGTTTCGCTCGAGTGCCACGATTGCGAGGGGGCGGTGTTCGTAGATGAAGAGGACGCCGTCCAGCCTGTCTACTGCGACGAACACGAGATCTGGCCGGGAGACCCGGTTCGCGACCGCGAGACGGGCGACCGGCTGACGGTCGTCGACGTCTCTCCCTACCGTGCGGACGCGGTCTCGATTTCGGAGGCCGACACCTCCGTAGCCGACTATCCGACGAACGAAGCCTACGACCCCGACGTGCCGGTCGTCGGCGCGGTCTACCCCCACGCCAACGTGAAGCAAAACGGCGTCGTACCATCGTCGCTGAAGGTGTACGTCTTCCCGCGGACGCGGCTCACGAAGGCAGAGGGCCAGTCGTAGCACTCGAGTCGGTCGCTACGACAGATGTGCCGTGACGTCCGTCGAGGAGACCATTCCGACGTAGTCGTCGTCGACGACCGGGAGGTGTTTGATCCCGTAGGTAGTCATCATCGCGGCGACCTCCTCCATGTAGAGGTCCGGTGCGGCAGTTTCGACGTCGGTCGTCATCACGTCCGAGACCTCGAGTTCCGTGGGGTCTTTCCCCTCGGCGACGGCGTCGAGGACGTCCGTACTACTGATGATCGCCCGTGGCGTGGTCCGGACTACGAGCGCGTTGATGTCCTTTTCTCGCATCTGCTGGGTCGCTTCCATCACGGTCGCGTCTTTTGCGATCGTCTCGAGCGGCGCTGACATCACGTCTTCGACGGTCGTTCGGTCGTCTGTGTTCATAGGCCACACGACGACCCCGCCCATCATGATAGTTTCCCGCACGGCAATCTGTCGAATGGATCGTCGAAAAACGCTCGAACACGGACGAGCCGTTTGTTTGCACCGGTTTTATCGAGATTCGTGAGCAAGTACCAGGGTATGAGTCGGCCCATCGATTACGGCGAGTTCGAGGAGGGACGGAACGTCAACTACTGGGAACTCGACCGGGCGATCCAGCGCGAACTCCGGCGAATCTACGCCGACGACGAGTTCGCATGGGCCAAGCCACGACTCTCGGAGTTCGGCGCCGTCGTCGGCCATACGATCGCCGACAACGCCGACTACGTCGACGATCACGGTCCCGAACTCGAGTCCTACGACAAACACGGCGACGTCCAGAACCGCGTTCGGTATCCCGCGGAACTGCTCGAGAGCGAGCAACTCGCTTACGAACGCGGAATCGTCGCCGACGCGTTCGAAGCGCCACCGGGCCGCGACGAACCGATGCCGCTTGCGCACAACCTCGCGATGCAGTACCTGCTGTCCTACGCCGACCCTGGTTTCGACTGCCCGGTCGCGATGACCGCAGGTGCGGCGCTCGTCCTCGAGAAGTTCGACGACGGTTCGCTCGAAGAGTACTACGAGGCTCTGACCAGCCGCGACTACGAGGGGCTGATCGAGGGCGCGATGTTCCTCACCGAGAAGCAAGGTGGCAGCGACGTCGGGGCCGCCGAGACGCTCGCCGAGTACGACGAGGAAGCCGACTGCTGGCGGCTCACGGGCGAAAAGTGGTTCTGCTCGAACATCGACGCCGAAGGGACGCTCGCACTGGCACGCACTCCCGACGCGCCCGAGGGCACCGACGGCCTCTCGATGTTTCTCGTTCCCCACGCGGATCCCGACCACTCCGAGGGGCCGTGGACCAAGGGCGACCGACTCGAGGACGGCTCGCTCTCCCCCGACGAGGCCAACGACCAGTTCTACCGGCGACTCAAGGACAAACTCGGCACCATCTCGGTGCCGACGGGCGAGGTCGAGTTCGACGGCGCGAAGGCTTACCTCGTCGGCGAGGAAGAGCGTGGCTTCAAGCAGATGACCGAGATGCTCAACTTAGAGCGGCTGTCGAACGCTGCGGCCTCTTGCGGCATTATGGGACGGGCGCTGCTCGAGAGCAAGATCCACGCCGCGAACCGGGAGGCGTTCGGCGAGACGATCGATCAGTACCCGCTGATGCGTGAGGACCTGGTGGACATGACGGTCGACCACGAGGCTGCGACGGCGTACGTCTTCGAGGTCGCGCGGCTGTTTTCGGAACGCGAGCGCGCCGAACGGGGCGCGGAGCCACGCTCCGCGGAATCCACGAGCGGTGGAACCGCGAGCGCCGGTGAGGACGCCGACGACGTTTACCGTCTCATGCGCCTGCTGATCCCCATCGCCAAACTCCGGACGGCACGGATGGCCGTCGACACGGCCTCCTACGCGATGGAGGTCCAGGGCGGCAACGGCTACGTGAACGACTTCGTCACCAACCGGCTGCTGCGGGACGCCCAGGTGCTGCCGATCTGGGAGGGCACCGAGAACGTCCTCTCGCTGGATGTCCTGCGGGCCCTCGAGCGCGAGGACGCCCACGAACCGCTCCGAGAGGCCGTCGAGGAACGACTCGAGTCAGTTACCCATCCGGCGCTCGAGGACGCCGCGGAGACGGTCGAGAGCGAGTTCCGCGACCTCGAGACGGCGCTCGTGACGCTTGCAGGCGAGGACGCCGAGTACGCACAGCTGTCGGCCAAACGGCTCGCTCACTACGTCTTCGATGTGTTCACGGCGGCGCTGTTGCTCGAGGAGGCACAGACGAAACTGGAAGACGACGAGGACGGACGGCTGGCACTGATCGCGAACCGCTTCGTGACGAACGAACTCGAGAATCGGGAGGCCCGTGGAATCACGAGCGGGGACCGATTCCCGCTCGAGAGCTTCGACGCGGTCGTTCGCCACGAACCGGTCGACTCCGAGTCCCTGCTCGAGCGCCGGGAAGCCGTGTGAGCGAGTTCGTCGTGACGCATTTCGGGACGGTCGTCCGTGAGTCGACCGCCGTGGCGGTCACTCGAGTGTACTGCCCGGACTGACCGGTCGATAATTGTGCTCGTGGGACCGCTGTGTCGATTCCTGATAGCAGGTAATTGGAACAACACACTTGTCGTCCGGACTGGAAGTCTCGACTATGGTGATACTTGCTGCGATCGACGAGACGGAACGGTCGAAACGGGTCGTCGAAGTAGCCAACGACCTCGCGACGACGTACGACGATCCGCTCGTCGCGTTACACGTCGTTCCGGAAGAGGAGTACAGGGCACACAAGGAGAGTCTCGAGAGCATTCAGGGGATGGGTGACTTCTCGCTGAGTCAGCAGGCCGACAGCGCAAAGCGGTTCGCACAGCAGTTCGTCATCGAAACGGTCGACGTCGATATGGACCGGCTCAGGGCTCGCGGTCGCGTCGGCGAGGTATCCGACGAGATTCTGGCCGAAATCGACGCCCTCGAGCCACGGTACCTCGTCATCGGCGGCCGTCGTCGGTCCCCAGCCGGCAAAGCCGTCTTCGGAAGCACCGCACAGCGACTCCTGCTGGACGCGGAGTGTCCCGTCGTCTCGCAGATCGTCGACGAATGAGACGGCGAGGCGGCTACTCGAGCAACTCGGCCGCTTCCTCTACTTCCATCGTCCCCTGTTTGACCGCGTTCAGGACCCGGAGGGTGTCCTCGTCGAGGCCGTCGTCGTCGCTGCTGATCTCCTCGAGCGTGACTTTCTCGGTGTCGCCGACGAACTCCGGGAAGTCGGTGCCGTCGGCGAGCGCGGTCTCTTTCTTGACGCGGTAGTTGCCGCCGTCAGTGACGTGCAGGTCGGCGGGGTGGAAGAAGTACCAGTCCTCGCGGTCGAACCGGACGCCGATTCGCGGTTTCGCACCGAAGTTCTGGGCGAAGTAGGTCAGGGCCTCGACTTCCTCGCCGGTGAGATAGATCGGATCGCCGGAACTCGATTTGGCCTCGATCGCATAGAACTGCTCGCCGTCGCCGGCGAGTACGTCGGGGAGTTCACGTTCCGTCGCAGAGCCGCTCGCGGGCGCTCGCATCACCGCGAAGCCGGCCTCGTCGAGTTCGTTGACGAGTTCCCGTTCGCGGCGGTCGCCCTTCGCCTGAGACATACCCCACTCTCTCCCGCGGCGACTAATAAAGGAACGGACAGCGGAGTGAACGTGGTACTACAGCGGGACGAACGCGACTGCCTCGATCAGCGAGGTTGCAACGTCTTGCTCGAGGCCGTAGGCCATCGATATGTAGAGAATGACGAACTGGAACGCGTTGAGTGCGGCGTGGGCGATAGTCGGGACCAGGAGGTTGTCGGCCCTGACGTACACGTAGCCGAAGATCACGGACCCACCGAACATGATGACGAGCGACGCGAGGGTTGCGACGACCGATCCGGCGAGTGCGTACATCGGGAAGTGGACGAGAGCGAAGATGACGCTCGTGACCAGGACCGCTTGCATCGGGGTAAACGCCTCGTACAGTCGCTTCTGGATGACGTTCCGGAAGAGAAACTCCTCTGCTGGTGCATTGAAGAAAAAGACGATGACGATCATGATCAGGACCATCGTCTGGTCGCCGCCGATGATGTCGACGACCTGGCTATCCGCGGCGGGAACGCCGAGCAACTCGTAGAGAAAACTGACGACGAACAGGAAGGCGATGCTCCCGACGCTGCCGGCAAGCATGTAGATCCAGTCCCGTTTCGTCGGCACGCGAAGGTCGATCCACGACAGTCCGCGATCGGTCCACAGCAGGTAGATGATACCCGCAAGCGTAATTCCGACGAAGTTCAACGCCATGAAGAGCGTTCGTCCCAGGAGGGAGGTCTCACCGTACTCGCCGGTCTGGGTGGCCTCGAGCAGTGCGGGGTCGACCAGAAACGCTGGCAGCGTCGTAACCTGTGGCACGACGACGAGGCCGAAGGCCATCAGTCCGACGGCGACGAGCATCGATCGGACCGGCGCGCCGTCGCGCTCTATATCGGCAGGGCGGGAGGGTGTTTCCATGTGTACGGCTAGCCGATCACGCTCCTTGGGCGTTCCTGTCTTTATCCGTTTCAGAATTAACGTACGAACAGGGTCACTCTCCTGTAACCGCGATCGTGCCGTCCTCGAGCAGCTGTGCGAGCAACCGTCCCTGACCGATCCTGAGGTGGCGGTTGACCGTCGGCTGGCTCACGTCTAACATCGTGGCGATCTCTTCGCCGGTGCTCTCGCGAGGCCACTCGAAAAAGCCCGCGAAGTAGGCCGTCCGAAGCACCTCGAGTTGGCGGTCCGTGAGGTCGTCGAACAGCGAGGTGACGAGCTCTCGCCGGGTGTGCATCGCACGTTCGACGTGACGGCGTCGTCTGAGGTCGGCCTCGCCGTAATCGTCTGCGATCACCTCGACGAACTCTCGGACGTCGGTTCCCGTCGGGACGTCGACGGTAACGACCGTCTCGTCGCCGTCGGCGCGGATCGATCGAGGACTCCCGCCGTGGCGAACCAGTTGCGAAGCGATGGCGGAACCGGTCACGAGCGCCTCGAACCGGCAGGTGTTGACCTCGTCGCCGTCGTCACCGTCGTCGCTGATCAGCCGGTACTGCGAGACGGAGACGAGATCCTCGAGTACGTCCGTCACTGCCTCGGACTCGACGCCGTGGGTCTCGAAGAAAAGCAGCGTCTCCTCGCCGGAGTTGGTTCCCATCCCCTCGTACTCGACACGTGCGCCCGTCATCGACGCGATCCGGGACAGGACGTCGCTCGAGTCGGGTATCTCGAGAGTGAGTTCGACCGCTGTCTCCGCGTGGAGTGCCTCTCGAGTCTTCGTCGCGGTGATCGCGTTTGCGATCGCCTCGCCGAGTTCGGTGAAGACGGTTCGCTCGAGTGACGTGAACGCGTCAGGATCGGTCGCGTACACGGTCAGGACGCCGTAGCTGTAGTCTTCGATCGTGAGTGGGACGCTGATGACCGACTGGAAACCGGCGTCGAGAGCCTGCTTGCGCCACGACTCCTCTTGCAGTCGGTCGACGACGTTCTCGACGACCGTCGTCTCCCCGTTTCGTTCCGTACGGACTGCCGGTTCGCTCGAGCCGTCGCTGTCGAACGAGACGGCGTCCATGTACTCTTCGTGTCCTCCTGCCCAGCTTCGAGGCTCGAGCGTTCCTTCGGCCGAGTTCGCGTCGCCGATCCAGGCGAACGCGACGTCGTCGTTCTCGACCAGTCGTTCCGGGACGGTTTCCTCGATCTCGTCGCGACTCGTCGCCCCGATCAGCGACTGGTTGATCCGCCGAATCGTCTCGTTGACCGTAACCTGGCGCCTGAGCCGCTGGTTTCGCGTCTCGAGTTCGGCGTCGCGCTCGCGGAGGCTGGCCTCGCTCTCGAGGCGATCGAACGCGGCCTCGGCCGTCGCGACGAGCGTCTCGATCAGTCGACGCGCTTCGATGTCGATCGGTTCCGAGTCGGACGCGACCGTGAAGACGCCGTGGTCACCGATCGGAACGACGACTGCGCTCTCGGCGTCCGCTTCGAAGGCGTCGGAGCGATCGAACGCGGCCGGATCCTCGACGACCGTCTGTGCCCCGGTGACGAACGCATTCCAGAGCACGGAGTCGCTGTTGCCGGCCGCAGCCGACGGCTCGTCGCTCGAGAGCCGATCGAACGCGTCCGTGTGGCTGACCGGGACAAGGTGGTTCACGTCCGAATCGAGTCGGTAGAGAGCGACGGCCTGTGCCTCGAGGACGTCTTCTGCGGCGTCGACCACCTGGTCGGCGATCTCCGTGACCGTCTCCGCACCGAGCAGTCCGCGGGTCGCCTCGTGGAGCGACTCGAGGGCCAGTTCCCGTCGTTTCAGGTCGGTGATATCCTGGAGCGCCCCCTGGTACTTGACGAGTTCGCCGTCCTCGAAGACGGGAGCGCCGAATCCGCGAACCCACCGCAATTCGTCGGGCGACGGCTGCATCCGCGCCTCGAGGTCGTAGACGGTTTCGGTCTCGATCGCCGTTTCGAGTGTGTCCCACACTTCTTGCCTGTCTTCTGGATGATACTGTTCGATTGCGGCCGCCAGATCGGACCCCTCCTCTTTCGACATGCCGTGGATTCGGTACAGCTCTTCCGTCCACGTCGACTCGCGGGGTTCTTCCCGCAGGTCGAGTTCCCAGCCACCGATGTTCGCCATCCGCTGGATCCGCTCGAGGAACGCCTGCGTCCGCTCGAGTTCCTGTTCGCGTTCTTTCTGGTCGGTAATGTCCTGGATCGACCCGCGGACCGCGACGATCTCACCGTCGTCGACGACCGGTTCGCCGATCGTCCGGACCCATCGCTGTTCGCCGTCGTCCCGGATAAATCGCAGTTCGAGGTCGTAGGGGTCGCCGTCCTCGATCGCCCGTTCGACCGCCTGCTCGAGTTCCGGACGGTCCTCGGGATGGTAGTATTCGAGACCTAACTCGAGAGTTCCGTCGATCCCGGGTTCGAGGCCGTAGATGCGAGCCGTCTCGTCGGTCCACTCGACGTGTCGTTCGTCTACGTCGAGTTCCCAGCCACCGACGTTTGCGACTCGCTGAGACTGCTCGAGCAGGGCCTGTGTCCGCTCGAGTTCCCGTTCTCGTTCTTTCTGGTCGGTAATGTCCTGGATCGACCCACGGATCACGACGGCCTCGGTATCGTCGTATCTGTCGGTGTCGTGGCCGCTGCCGATCGGTTCACCGATCGCCCGAACCCACCGCGTTTCGCGGTCGTCTCCGAGGACGCGCAGTTCGAGATCGTAGGGGTCGCCGTCCTCGATCGCTCGCTCGATCGCACGCTCGAGTTCTGGCCGATCGTCGGGATGATACAACTCGAGTGCCCGCTCGTAGTCGACGTCCGAACCGGGTTCGATACCGTGAATTCGTGCCGTCTGGTTGGACCACCGGATGCCGTACTCGTCTTCGTCGGCGTGCAGTTCCCAGCCGCCGACGTCTGCGACCCGCTGGGACTGCTCGAGCAGGGCGCGCGTCCGCTGGAGTTCCCGCTCGCTCTCGACCTGGGGAGTGATGTCGATGATAACTCCCTCGAGATGGTCGAGATCGCCGTCTTCGTCGAACACGCCACGACCCTGTTCGCTCAGCCAGCGCCGTTCGCCGTCGGCGGTTTCGATCGGGTACGTCACCTGGTAGGGCTCTTTTGCTGCTATCGCTCGCTGTACGCTGCTCCAGAGACCGTCGTTGCCGTCGAGAATGACGTCTTCGGACCAGTCGACGTCTCCGTCGACCAGTTCGTTCGTGTCGTACCCCGTAATTTCAAACGCGCCGTCGCTCACGAACTCGAAGGGCCACTTCGGTTCGTTCTCGCAGCGGTAGACGATCCCTGGAACGTTGCTCATCAGCGTCGACAGCTCTCGTTCCTGTTCCTGGAGTTTTCGCTCGCGTTCCTTGCGTTCGGTGACGTCTTCCTGGAAGCCGACGAAGTTGATCACGTCTCCCTCGTCGTCTTCGATCGGCGCGATACTCACCCGGTTCCAGAATTCGGTGCCGTCCTTCCGGTAATTGCGGAGTTCGACGACCGCCGACTCCGCAGCGTCGACCCCCTCTCGGAGCGTCGCAACCCGTTCGGGGTCGGTGTCCGCTCCCTGCAGGAACCGACAGTTCCGGCCACGAACGTCGGACTCGAGGTACCCCGTCAACCGCTCGAACGTCTCGTTTGCGTACACGATCGGATTGTCCGGTTCGTCGGGATCCGTGACGGTAACCCCGATCGGTGCCGCATCGAGCACGCGACTCTTGAACTGTAGTTCCCGTTCGTACTCCTGGCGCTCGAGTACGTCTTCTACCCGCCGACAGACGAGATCGACGAAGGCACGTTCACTCTCCGTAACCGGCGGTTCCCGTGATTCCCGATCGACGAAACAGACCGCGCCGTACAGTTCGCCGCTGATCTCGATTCGACCACCTGCGTACCACTCGATTTCTTCGTCTTCGGAACCCTCGTTTCCGTCCCCGTCGTGGTTCGCAACCACGTTCGAACCGCCGTTCGAGTCGATCACGTACCGGCGGAGTATCTTCCGGAGCTGTGAGTTACTTCCACAGTCGATCGCTGGTTGCGTTGATTCTGAGTGTCGTACTCGGATCTCGGGCTGTGTCCCACCCTCGTCGATGCGTGCGACGACCCCCGCCTTCAGGTCGAGCCGTTCGCACCCTACCTCGAGTATCTCTGCGATCGTCTCCTCACTGTTTGCGTCGGATTCCGACGTGATTCGATCGACTTTTCTCCGGTATCGCTCGTTCGCGGCGAGACCACGCGTTCGTTCCTGAACGACGCTCGTCAGGTCGCCGATCGCTTCGGATAGATCCTCGAGTTCGTCGTCCCGGCCCGGCCCGTGGCCGTGATCGAGGTCGACGTCGAGACTCTCTATCTCGGCAGTCGCTTCCGTTTCCTCGAGCGTGTCGGTGACGGACCGAACCTCGGCGGTGAGTCGTTCGACGACGCTCGATCGACCGGGACTGCCACCGGCGGCGAGTGCGAGAACGCCCGGAACCTCCGACTCGAACGGAAGGGGGAGCGACGAAGCAGCGACGGCAAGTACGAACGCGCAGATCCCGATCGTCGCCACGAGCCACGATCCGGCCTCCACCGTTCGGTTTTCCCGACACCCGGAACTGGAGGTATCTCTTCGGGACGGAACAGGGCCGCGGAACATAACTCCAGTACAGTCCGCCAGGGATTATACGTTGGGGAGGGACGGCCGGCGCCCTCCCGTTCTTCCACAGGGGGGTTATACACGTAGTGTCCAACGTAGAGAGGCTCAACGTATATAACGGACAGAGAAATCCCCCGTTCGCCCCTTGATCAGGTATGGCAGAAACAACCCTGGACTACCACACTGACTCGCCAAGCCTCCGCGTCGTCGATGCACTCGCTGCCGTAACCGACACCGACCCGCTCGAACTCGAGCCGCTGTACCACGCCGTCGATCCCGAAGCACTCGATCAGCTGTTTCGCGACGAGTCGGACGCGTACGCGAGCGTACGCTTCGACTATCAGGACCACACGGTCGAAGTTCGGGGGGACGGCACCGTCGCCATCGATGGAACCGTCCATGAAAGCGGATGACCGGAATCAGCCGTCAGTCCACACGGCTCTCACAGCTCGCCCGCTGAACGCCTCACGACCCACCTCCACCAGACGATGAGTACCCCATCGATAGACACCATCCCCTACGAACCGCCGATGGGCGACGACGTACTCGCTGTTCTCGTTACCGGTGACGACCGCGTAGCCAGACACCTCGAGACGCCACAGACGAACTCGATCCCGCTCGATATCACGACGGCTCCGACGCTCTCCGCTGCCTTCGATCGACTGTCCGGTATCGACTGTTTCGTCTGCCGATATCCGCTCGAAACGGCATCCCTCGAGGAGACGATCGAGCGCGTCCGCCGCCGACGTCCGGGCCTCCCGGTTCTCGTCGTAACTGACGACAGTCGCCTGACGGCGGTTCGTGACGCCACGGCCGACCACCGCTGGATCGATGTCATCGTCGCCGACGAAACGGCGAGCATCGACGAGCGACTCCGCTATCGAGTCCCGCGACTCGTCGAACGAAAGCACCTGTCGACCCTCTCGAACCGGTCGCTGGCTGGCATCGAACTCGCCGGCGACGCGATCGCGATCGTTAACCCCAACGGGACACTCGAGTTCCCGAACCGATCGTTCGCGGTGAAGTTCGGCACCGACCGCGACGACCTCGTCGGCCAGCCGTGGCAGGACCTGTTCACGCCGGAGACCGTCGACCGACTCGAAACGACTGCAATCCCGACGGTCGAAGACGGGTGGCGATGGACCGGCACCTGTACCGGCCGCCGGACCGACGGCACGGAGTTCCAGACGCGAGTCAGCGTCGGCGGACTCGAGGACGGCAGTCTGGTGTTCGTGGTCGACGGACTCGAGACGGCGTAGGCCGTCTCAGCGACAATCTCGTTTTTCCTTTACGTTCCGTGGTCCCAGGAGTCCATGTACTCGCGCTGGGTGTCCGTCAGCGAATCGAACTCGACGCCTTCGGCCTCGAGTTTGATCTTGGCGATCTCGCGGTCGAGTTCGTCCGGCACGTCGTGGACGCCCGCGTCGTACTCGTCGCCGTTTTCGAGCATTTCACGCACACAGACGGCCTGGATACCGAAGCTCTGGTCCATCACTTCGACGGGGTGGCCCAGCGAGACGGGCGCGGCGAGGTTCACGAGTCGGCCCTCGGCGATGACGTTCAGTCGGCGGCCGTCCTCGAGTTCGTAGGCTTCGACACCGTCACGGGCCTCGTAACGGTCGACGGCGAGGTCGTCGAGTGCATCGAGGTCGATCTCGATGTCGAAGTGACCTGCGTTTGCGAGCAGGACGCCGTCTTTCATCTGCTCGAAGTGTTCCTCGACGATGACGTCGCGGTTGCCCGTCGTCGTCAGGAAGACGTCGCCGACCTCGGCGGCTTCCGCCATCGGCATGACCTCGTAGCCCTCCATGTGGGCCTCGAGGGCGCGCCGTGGTTCGACTTCGGTGACGACGACGTTCGCGTTCTGGCCGGCAGCCTTCTTCGCGACGCCCTTGCCACAGTAGCCGAAGCCGGAGACGACGACCGTCTTGCCGGCCCACGAGAGGTTCGTCGTCATGGCGATGGAGGCAAGCGAGGATTCGCCGGTGCCGTGGACGTTGTCGAAGAGTCGCTTCATGGGGGTGTCGTTGACGGCAAACACGGGGTAGTCGAGCGCGCCGTCTTCGTCCATCGCGCGCAGGCGGTGGACGCCCGTCGTGGTCTCCTCGGCACCACCGATAATGCCGTCGATCAGTTCGGGGTAGTCCTCGTGAATCGCGGCGACGAGGTCCATCCCGTCGTCGACCGTGATCGTCGGTTCGTGGGCGATGACGGCCTCGATAGCCTCGTAGTACTCCTCGTCGTCGACGCCGCGTTTCGCGTAACAGGTGATGTTCTCGTGGGCGTCGAGTGCGGCCGAGACGTCGTCGTGCGTCGAGAGCGGGTTGCAACCCGTCACTGCGACTTCCGCGCCGCCCTCGGCGAGCGTCTCGACGAGGATCGCCGTCTTCGCCTCGACGTGCATCGCCATCGCGATCCGCTCGCCCTCGAAGGGTTTCTCCGCGACGAACTCCTCGCGGACGTGCTCGAGGATGGGCATGTGCTGGGCGGCCCAGTCCATCTTTCGCCGCCCTTCCTCCTGGGCGGTTTCGACGTCGTCTAGCTGTTCGCTGATCGGGGGATAGGAACTCCCGGTCTCGGTCATGTCTCGACAGAGAGCGACCGAAGGCAAAACGGTACCGAAGCGAAACGACTCGATGCCGACAGAAACGAACTCGATCGGGTTCGGGGGTGACCCGTGTTCGTGACGGTAGCCCCGCCACCGCCATCGACGACGAAGCGTGCCTCTGACAGTATCGCGTTTTTCCGTCGTTCGATGCCGGTTCAGTTAGCGACTCGTGACCTGATCAGGGTCCGGCGTGGTCGGGCGGACCGCCACCGTTGCCGCCACCACTGTTTCCGCTACTGCTGCCACCACTGTTCCCGTTGCCGCCGTCGTTACCCGGTCCCGCGTGATCCGGCGGTCCCTGGCCGTTCTCGTCATCATCGTCGCCCGGCGGTCCAGCGTGTTCTGGTGGACCCTGGGTACTCTCGTTGCCGTCGTCACTCCCCGGCGGGCCAGCGTGACTCGGCGGACCGGCGTGGTCCGGCGCGTTGCCCGGGTTGTTCTCGACCACGAAGGACGCGATCTGCAGTCCCTGCGTCTCGTTGTCCGTCAGTTCGTTCTCCTTGAAGTCCTGGAGGAGCTGGCCGAAGTTCTCCGGTTCCTCTTCCTCGCCGACGCCCTGGAGCGTCTCCGTCGTTTCGGCGGACTCGTCGTCGACCGTCGCGGTGAACGTCACGTCGACAGTCTCGTCGGGACCGGCGAGACTGACAGTTCCGTTGTCGTCGGTCGTGTAGCTGCCCGTGCCCGCGTACGAGACGTTCTCGCTGTCTTCGCCGTCAGCGAGTGCCACGTCGACGGTCACACCCTCGAGCGATTCGTTGCCGTCGGTGACCTCGACGAGCACGTCACCGTTCTGAGTGACGTCGAGCGAGAGGTCCTCGACGCCGTCGTCGGCTGCGAGCGTGGTCGTCGTCGAGACGCTATCCGCGGTCGTCGAGGCGGTGACTTCGATCTCGACTGGTTCTTCGGGTTCCGGCAAGTCGACCTCGCCGTCGGCGTCGGTCGGGTACGTGCCGGTACCCGCGTACGACGCGTTATCGTCGGTGAGTTCGACCTCGACGGTCGCGTTCTCGACGGCCGTTTCGTTCGCTGTGACGGAAACGAGACCGTCGTCCGATACTACGAGCTCGAGGTCGTCGTCGTCCGGTTCTGCCGCTACCGCGCCGGGAGCGAGCATCGCCAGGACCACGACGACTGCGAGCGTGGATACGAATAATCTGAGGCGGTTCATCCAGCTGGACATTCACTCAAAGAAGCATAAACCCGACCGGCAGTTGCCGACGATTTGTGATCGATCAAACGGGCGGAGAATGGGCTAAAGCGTTTACAAACGAATTTGAACGTTCGAATTCCGTTCACGTCACGCCGCTCTATGGGATCACTCGCCGGCGCGAGCGAGCAGTTTCTCGGTCTCCTCGACCGCCCGTTCGCGGACCGCAGACTCGTCCAGGGTGAGCACGTCACGGTCGCGCATGAGCACCTGCCCGTCACAGATCGTGTGCCGAACGTCGGCAGCGGCCGCGGCGTACGCGAGGTGGCTCACGAGGTCGTTTCGCGGTGTCAGGTGTGGCTTCTCGAGGTCGATCACCGCGAGGTCTGCGGGAGCACCTTCCTCGAGTCGGCCGGACTCGAGGCCGATGGCGTCGGCGCTTCCCTGCGTCATCATCTCGACGACGGCCTCCGCGGGGACCGCGCTCGCGTCGTCGGCCGCGAGTTTGCCGATCATCGCTGCGTCGCGGGCCTCGTCGAGCATGGAGAGGTCGTTGTTCGAGGCCGCGCCGTCGGTTCCGATACCGACGGTGACGCCTGCCTCGCGCATCCGCTCGACGGGAGCCATTCCGCTGGCGAGTTTCATGTTCGAGGCCGGGCAGTGGATCACGCCCGTGCCTGCCTCCGCGAGCAGGCCGATTTCGCTCTCGTCGAGGTGAACGCCGTGAGCGATGAAGTCTTCCGGCTCGAGCATCCCCTTCTCGGCGGCGTAGGCCAGCGGCCGGACGCCGTGTTCTTCGACGATCGGCGTCACTTCGTCGGTGGTCTCGTTGGCATGGTAGTGGATCGGCACGCCGATATCGCGAGCCTTCGGGACGAACTCTTCCAAGTACTCGCCGTCGACGGTCGTCAGCGAGTGTGGCATGAAGGCCGACGAGATGCGGCCGTCGCCCATCCCGTCGACTTCTTCGGCGACTGCGAGCCCCTCACGGGCGTCCTCGCGGGCCTCCTCGTCGTCTTTGGCGACCGAAATGAAGCCGTGGCCGAGGCGGGCGCGCAGTCCCGCATCCGCGACCGCATCGGCGATCGTCGGCACGAAGAAGTACATGTCTGCAAAAGCCGTGACGCCGCCTTTGATCATTTCGAGGGCACCGAGTTCGGTGCCGGCACGCACCGTCTCCGCGGTCAGTTCCGCCTCGACGGGCCAGATGTCTTCCTGCAGCCAGGCGTCTAAGGGCTTGTCGTCGGCGTTCCCCCGGAGCAGCGTCATCGCGACGTGACAGTGGCCGTTGACGAAGCCAGGCGTCACGAGCGAATCCGACGCGTCGAGCGTCTCGTCGGCATCGGCCGTGAGGTCCGTTCCGACCTCGAGGACCTCGCCGCGGTCCTGGTCGATCAGCACGTCCGCTCGTTCGACGGTCAACTCGGGCGAAAGAACCTGCCCGTCGGTGATCGCAAGCGTGGTCATGCTCCGGTGTTTACCCCGGGTGGCCTTATTCTTCCCTCTCTTGGCTGGGCTCACACCGCCAGAATCCGCCGCGCTCTCGGACGGCGTATCCGACGTCTTCGAGCACTGTACGGCTCTCACCCGCGACGTCTCGCTCGAGGCCGTCCCCGTGGATCTCGAGGAAGATCTGCGGTCGATAGTGCTCGAGAACGTCTCGAGCGCCGGCCAGTACCGACGGCGCGGCCCCCTCGACGTCGATCTTGATCGCGTCCGGCGGCGGGAGGTCGTCGCTCCCGTCCCCGACGAGCGAGTCCAGTCGCCGAACCGGGACCGACTGGACCTCGGCTACCGACGCACCCCACCGGCGCGCGCTCTCCCGGTCGAACGCCGACAGTTCGGGGTTGGTCGACCGGAAGAACGGCCGCTCTCCGTCCTCGTCGCCGACGCCACAGGTTCGGACGTCGATCCGGTCCTCGAGGTCGTTTAGCGCAACGTTCGCACGGAGTCGCGACGCGACCGACGGCGCGGGTTCGAACGCGACGACGTGCCGATCCGGACTTCCGGCCGCGAGCGCGAGCGCGTAGATCCCCACGTTCGCGCCGACGTCGAAGACGACCGCAGATGGGCTACAGACGTCGTCCAGTTCCGCGAGCATCCGGTCGCTCCCGTGGCGGTTAATGAGTTCGTAACATCGAAACGAGCCAGCGGGCGTTCCGTTTCGTCTCGACCGTCGGACGTAAGCATAGTTTACTCGACTCACTCGGTGGTAGGTCACGTGGACGATACCGCGAGCGGTCTCGAGTACTCGCCTCGCGGTACCGTTCGCGTCGACTCCCATCTTACGGCGTCCAATGCTGGCCTCCCTGTTGTACGTTAGCCCAAGGGCTACGTTTCACCGTCCCGTATCGACCACCGTGGCCGATGTCCTCGAACGCCTCGAGCGGATCGTCCGCGTCGCTCTCGAGACCAATCTCGAGTCAGTTCGTCGCCCGGAACAGGGATCGGTCGCCGACACCTACGTGCTCGACCTCGCGAGCGATCCGTCACGGGCAGTCTGCAAACTCGGCGGCACGAACGTCTGGACCGGCGACGTAATCGAGCCACACGTCCTCGAGGTCGTCGCCGAACGGACCGATCTTCCGGTCCCCACGGTCCTCGTGTCGGGATCGCTCGCAGGCGTCGACGACGCGCTCGATCGCTGGGCGCTCTACGAGTACTGCGAGGGTCGAAATCCGAGAGCTGATTACAGCGCGCTCGAGCCCCCGGTTCGCCGCCAACTGGTCGCCGACGCCGGCAAGTTGCTCGGGCGGCTACACGCCACGTTTTCGGGGGAGTTCGATCGGGTCGGTGGGCTCGAGCGGGTTAGCGACGGCTGTCGGCTGGGTTCCGGTTCCCTCGGCCCTTCGCTTCGTCTCTGCGAGCCTGCGGGATGGCACGCCGTCGACAGCGACGTCGGGCCGTTTCTCGAGGATCTTCCACTCCCTCGCCCGCTAACTGACGACGACGCCCGTGATCACGTCCTCACTCACGGCGATTACGGGCCAGGAAACCTCCTGATCGCGGACGACGGGACCGTCACCGCCGTCCTCGACTGGGGAAACGCCCACGTCACGCACTCGGGATACGCCCTCGCTCGCGCCGAAGCGCGGTTCGTCGACGTTCATCGCCGGCTCTCGCGGCGCGAACGATCCCGACTCCGGCAAGCGTTTCGGGAGGGGTACGCTCGAGTCGCTTCTCTCGAGGCAGGGTTCGATCGTTACGCCCCGGTCTACAAACTGCTCTGGATCTGCCAGTCGATCGCGAACTACGCACGAATCGCACGGAGTGGGCGGGGACGGAAACAACTGTGGCGGCAGTGCCGACGGCTTCGTGCTGCCAGTCAAATATCGTTTCACGTGCGATAGTGATAGAAATTGGATTTGTTCGTGCCGACGATAGTCGGCGGATTTATCCCACAGATTTGCGTACCGTTGGCACATGAACGGTGGCGGCAACGGTACGGAGGACGATTACGACGACGAGGAGTCCGACGGTCCGGACGAGGAGGACTCCGAGGGGGGATTCGTATTCGGGCCCGAGCGCCACCCGGTTCCGGACGCAGACGACGATTCGGAGCCCGATCAGGAGCCAGAGACGGAGACGACGTCGACGTCGGAACCACAGCAGGAGCAAGCGTCCGAGCCGAAACCGGAGTCGGAATCACAGTCGGCCGACGATACCGATGAGGACCCGACGATCAAGATCAACCTTCCCGACGAAGACGAACCCGAAGACGCGTCGGCGACCGACTCGCCGGAATCCGATCCCGAACCGAGTTCTGGCGGGCCCAGTCGGGGGCCGGAGCCGAGTCCGAACGCCGTCCGAAACTGGTCGCTTCTCACGCTCGTGCTCGCACTGGCGTCGTTTTTCACCGCGGGAGTCACGTACGTCACCCACGACGACGTCACACCGGTCGTCGGTGCCGCCGCTGTCGGAATCGCCTTCACCGTACTCGCCGTTACCGCTCTGATCGACCGCATTTCCGTCCTCGAGATGCTCTCTTCGGGCTGGATCGAGCACCGCCGCCCGGTCTGGTTCTCGATCGGACTGTTCGCGTTCGGGATGCTCGTCGGTATCGCGCTTATGCTCGCCGGCGTCGACCTGACGCAGTTGTTTATCGAAGCGATCGAGCAACAGTACCCGGAACTCGCTGAAGACGATGAGATCGGAACGACGGCCTCGTTCTATCTCGAGAACAACTCGCTGGCGTTTCTCGTCACCATCGCTGGGGCAGTGTCGGTCGGTCTGCTAACCGCGTTCGCGATGATCGTCAACGGGATCATCGTCGGGAACATCAGCGCCGTCCTCGGGAGCACTGCCGGCGTCGACTACGTCGTCGCTGGACTGGCACCGCACGGCGTCTTCGAACTCCCGGCGCTGTTTATCGCCGCCGGCGTCGGCTTCCGACTGCTCTATCGGTTCGGCGAACGCCTCTTCGGGACTCGAGCGGAGTTCCTCACGAAACCCTACGTCTACCGGACCATCGCGTTCGTCGTCTTCGGCTGGCTCCTGCTCGCGCTGGCCGCGTTCGTCGAAGCGTACGTCACGCCGGAACTGCTCGAGATGCTGTTCCCCGAGATCGTCGCGGAAGAACCGTAGCTGGGGACTCGACACGACGTTTCGGACGCCTTCTCTACGAAGACTGGTAGTGATGAAACGCCTCGAGTTTCGTTTCCTGGAGTGGGGACACATTTCACTTTTCATCCGTAAGTGAATCGGTGGATGAATATTGGTCTATTAGTGACAAACCGCTTCAAACGTCGGCCCCTTAGTACGACACGAGTGATCACATCGTGAAATCTACTATTAGCATCACCGGGATGTCGTGTGCGACGTGTTCCGGGACGGTCGAGGAGGCCGTCGGCGACCTCGAGGGGGTCGAGGCCGTCGACGTCAACTTCGCGACCGACGAGGGAACTGTCGAGTACGATCCCGACGAGACCTCGCTGGCCGAAATCTACGCGGCGATCGAGGACGCCGGATACGACCCCGATCGGACGAAGACGACGGTCGAGATCGCCGGTATGTCGTGTTCGACCTGCGCCCAGACGAACGAGGACGCCATCGAGGAGATCCCGGGCGTGCTCTCGGCGACGGTCAACTACGCGACCGAGGAGGGAACCGTCGAGTTCAACCCACAGGATACCTCGCTTTCGGCGATCTACGACGCCATCGAGGACGCGGGGTTCGAACCCGAACGCGCCGGTGACGACGGCGACGAACTGACCGAACAGCGAGAGAGCGCCGTCGAGCGAGAACTCCGCACGAAGCGCAAGTGGACGATTATCGGCGGACTCCTCACCGCGCCGTTCGTCCTCGTGATGATCGACATGTTCGTCCCCGGTTTCCTGCCGGAAACGATCCTCGGCGTCGATCCCGACTGGATCGAGTTCGTCCTTGCGACGGCGCTGATGGCGACGCTCGGCAAACACTTCATCGAGGGCGCGTACAAGTCACTGGTCAACAACTGCCAGGCGAACATGGACACGCTCGTGTCGGTCGGTACCACCACGGGCTACGTCTACAGTACGGCCGTCGTCCTCGGTACCATCGAGGGTGGCCTTTACTTCGAGGCCGTCGCCTTCATCCTGTGGTTCATCTACCTCGGCGTCTGGCTCGAGGCCCGCTCGAAGGCCCGCGCGAGTTCCGCGCTGCGGGAGTTGCTCGAGATGCAGGCCGAGGAAGCCACCGTCGTTGAGTGGGAGACGCCTCCGGCGTCTCGAGCGGACGGCGACGCCGTCCCTGGTGACGAGATGGTCGTCCCGCTCGAGGAGGTCGAACCCGGCGACGTGATGAAGGTCCGACCGGGCGAGAAGGTGCCGACGGACGGCGTCGTCGTCGACGGCCAGAGCGCGGTCGACGAGTCGATGGTCACCGGCGAGTCGGTTCCGGTCGAGAAAAGCGAGGACGACGAGGTCGTCGGCTCGACGATCAACGAGAACGGCGTCCTCTACGTCGAAGCAACTAACGTCGGCGAAGAGACGGCGATCCAGCAGATCGTCCAGCGGGTCAAGGAGGCCCAGGCGCGCCAACCCGACGTCCAGCGACTGGTCGACAAAGTCAGCGCCTACTTCGTCCCTGCGGTGATCGTCAACGCCGTCGTCTGGTCGATCCTGTGGTTCTTCTTCCACGACGCGCTGTACCCCATCGCCTCCTCGCTTGGCGGATGGATCCCGCTGTTAGAGCCAGTCGGCGGCGGGCCCGTCGTCGGCGGCGTCCCCGTCTTCGAGTTCTCGATCATCGTCCTCGCCTCCGCCATCCTGATCGCCTGTCCCTGCGCGCTGGGGCTGGCGACGCCGATGGCGACGATGGTCGGTTCCACGCTATCGGCGAAAAACGGCGTCCTCTACAAGGGTGCCGACGTCCTCGAGAAGGCCCGCGGCATCGACACGGTCGTCTTCGACAAGACGGGGACGCTGACCCACGGCGACATGCGGCTGACGGACGTCGTGCCGGTGGACGAAGCCGTCGAGACGGACGGGGGTGAGCCGAGCGGCGCGAGGCGATCCTCGTCGGACCCCGGGTCCGACGGTGGCGCACCAGCCGCCGATGGCGGCGTCCTCGAGGAAGCCGACGAACCCACCCCCGACGAGGACCTCCTCCTATCGGTCGCAGCAAGCGCCGAATCCGGCTCCGAACACCCGCTCGCACAGGCCATCGTAGCGGGGGCCGAAGAGCGCGGCGTCGACCTCGAGAATCCGACCGAGTTCGAGAACGTCCCCGGCCACGGCATCCGCGCGACGGTGCCCGAGGGCGAGGTGCTCGTCGGGAACCGCAAGCTGATGGCGGACAACGGCGTCGATCCCGCGCCCGTCGAGGCGACGATGGAGCGACTCGAGCGCGAGGGCAAGACTGCGATGCTCGTTGCCTTGGACGGGGAACTACTCGGCGTCGTCGCCACCGCGGACACGGTCCGTGACAGCGCCAAGGAAACCGTCGCCGAGCTACAGGACCGTGGCTACGACGTGATGATGCTGACCGGCGACAACGAACGCACCGGCCGTGCGATCGGCGACCAGCTCGGGATGGACCCCGACGACGTCCACGCCGAAGTTCTCCCGGAGGACAAGGCCGACGAGATCGACGCGATCCAGGCAGACGGGAGTCGGGCTATCATGGTCGGCGACGGCGTCAACGACGCGCCCGCACTGACGACCGCTCACGTCGGCGTGGCGATCGGCTCCGGTACCGACGTCGCCATCGAGAGCGCCGACATCACGCTGATGCGGGACGACCCCGCCGACGTGCTGAAGGCAATGCGGGTCGCGAACGCGACCATCTCGAAGGTCCGCCAGAACCTGTTCTGGGCGTTCGTCTACAACGCGACGCTGATCCCGATCGCGTCGATCGGCCTCCTGAACCCCGCTCTCGCGGGACTCGCGATGGCCGCCTCGAGCGTCTCGGTCGTCTCCAACAGCCTGGCGTTCATGCAGTGGGACCCCCACGAAGACTACGTCTTCTTGCCGTTCCGACCGTTCGTGTGGGTCTCCGAGAAGGTGACGGGCTGATGGCCGGCGCTCGCTCGAGTCGGCGCGGCTTCCTCGCGGCGGGAGCCGCGACGATTGGCCTCACCGTCGCCGGCTGTCTCGGCGACAACACGGACGAGTGGGAATCCGGAGAGACGTTCGCCGTCGCCTCGGCGACCCAGTATCAGGGCCCGAACTGCGACTGCTGTGACGTCTACGCCGACTACCTCGCGGATCACCTCGAGAGCGATCTCGAGACCGTCACCACCGACGACCTCGCGGGCGTCAAAGCCGGGTACGGAATCGCCGAGCCACTGCAAAGCTGTCACACTGTCGTGCTCGACGGGACGATCGTCGAGGGCCACGTGCCGGTCGAGGTCGTCGGGTCGGCGCTCTCCGACGACGTGACGGGAATCGCGCTCCCCGGAATGCCCGCCGGTTCGCCGGGGATGGGCGGCGAGAAAGACGAGACGTGGACGGTGTACGAACTCGAGGACGGCGGGGAACCGGCGGTCTATACGGAACTGTAATCGAAGCGTATCGTCCGGGAACCTGCTATCGTTTTTCAGGCGGCTCTGGCAGGCGAAAACAATGAGGGAGGTTCGGAGTGTTCGGGGCCGTCAGTGACACGCCTCGTGAGCGTGCTCGCCGTCGTGGTGAGCGTCGTGGTGTTCTCCGCGGTCGCCGGCGTGATGGGCATCGTGGTGAGCGTCGTGATGCTCTCCGTGGTCGCCGGCGTGGTGGTCAGCGTGATCGACCACGTGATCGGCCATCCAGTCGTGAGCGTCCGTCCAGTCGATTCCGTCGCCGTTACCGTCGTCTGCGCTCACGAGCGCTACGCCGCCGAGTAACGTGACGGCGACGAGCGCGGCGAGTGCGATCCGGAGCGTGTGTCTGTGCATTGCCTGTCACCTCGGTCGACTGTAGGTGCCGGGGAGATTTGTCGAACTGGGCGTGAACGAACTCGAGTGCGCCGCCCGAGAACGTCCGAGAACGTTTTTCGAGCGGTCTAATCGTTTCTCGCCGTGATTACGACTCGAGGTCGTCGCTCGGGTACACGCGGTACGTTCGTCCCTGTTTCTCGCGGTAGAGCAGCCCTCGTTTCTCGAGTTCGGTGACGGTCTGGCTGACCTTGCTCTTCGAGAAGTCGGCCCGATCGCGGAGTTCGATCTGGGTCAATCCCGGCGACTCGAGGACGGGCTCGAGAACCCGGCGTTCGTCCTCGGGAAGGACGGTCAGCACGTCCGGTCTCGAGGGCTGGCTTTGATCCGCGTCGTCGATCGGTTCCTGTGATGGATCTGCGTCGGCAGAACCCTTCTCGCCACTCAATACGAACGGCTCCGCGGGCGGTTCTGCGCCCCGTCCCTCGTGGCCGACTCCATCCGCCCCGAGTTGATTCCGAACGAGTAGGTAGGCACCGGCGACGACGCTCGCGACGAGGACGGTGCCGAGCAGGTACCAGACCGGGTGGAAGCCGTGACCCATCCCGCCGTGGCCCATCATCTCGGCGTGGGCCTGCGTCTGTCGGTACGTCTGCCAGGCCGCACCGGCACCGAGGACGAGGATTCCGGCGACGAGGATCGCTACGGCGGCGTCGAGGGTCGTTCGGTCCACTGTAGTCGTTTCGACGTTGTCCGGGCGGCTCCCTACCTGTTACGATCTGGTGCCCGAGAACGCCCCTGGCAGCCGAACACGTTCCCTGGCAGACGCGTCTCCTCGAGCGTGTGAGGTCTATATGTCTGTGCGTGGGAGTGACAGTCGATGGCTGCCGACGATTCCATCGCGCGAACCGTTCTGCTCGTCGGCGTAGTGCTCGTGTTCGGTCTCTTGCTCGTCTCGCTGCTCTCGATGACGGTCATGATGCCGATGATGGGTGGGTTCCACGGGAACTGGAACGGAACGACGGGCTTCGCGTGGCCCTGGCTGGTCGGCTGGGGGGTTCACGTTCTCCTGCTTCTGGCCGTCGGATACGCGCTGTACCGCGTTCTCGCTGGGTCGAGCGATCGGCCGACGGAACCCCGCGGCGATCGAGATCAGGCGTTAGAGGAACTCCGAATCGCCTACGCCAGGGGTGAAATCTCGAGCGAGGAGTTCGAAGAACGGCGGGAGCGACTCGAGGGGGTGAGTCGATCCGATGAGTGAGTCGGAACCCGTCCACGACGACCCGCCGGGGTCGAGCGGGAAGCCGACCGACGAGTACTGCTCGTGCTGTCGAGTCTGTCACTGCTACCGGGATATGCCGGAACCCGGCGGGGAGCCTCACGAGCACCGTCGGCCGGACCGCGACGAGGAGCACGACCACGATCACGGCGACGGCGCTCACGTCGATCACTCGGACCACGAAGAGATGTTCAAGCGCCGGTTTTTCATCTGCCTCGTCCTCTCGCTCCCGGTGCTGTATTACAGCCCGATGCTCCAGGAGTGGTTCGGGTACGCTGCGATCGCGTTCCCGGGAAGCGAGTTCGTCGGGCCAGTCCTCGGCGTCGTCGTCTTCGCATACGGTGGAATCCCGTTTCTTCGGATGGGTGCGGTCGAGGCCAGGAACCGTGAACCCGGAATGATGCTGCTGATCTCGCTGGCGATCACCGTCGCGTTCGTCTATAGCCTCGCCGCCGTCCTCTTCGGAATCGGCGAGCCGTTCTTCTGGGAACTCGTGACGCTGATCGTCATCTTTCTGCTGGGCCACTGGATCGAGATGCGGTCAGTCAGACGTGCGTCGGGGGCGCTCGACGAACTCGCGGAACTGCTCCCGGACACGGCCGAACGGATCGCGGAGGATGGGGGGACCGAGGAGGTCCCCGTCGACGACCTCGAGGAGGGCGACCTCGTGCTCGTCCGGCCGGGAGCGAACGTGCCTGCGGACGGCGTCGTCGAGGACGGGGAGTCGAAGGTCAACGAGGCGATGGTCACCGGCGAGTCCAAACCGGTCGCGAAGGAACCCGGCGACGAGGTCATCGGCGGAACGACGAACCGGGAGGGGAGTCTGCGGGTCCGCATCTCGGCGACCGGCGACGAGACGACGCTGTCGGGGATCGTGCGACTCGTCGAGGAGGCCCAGGAGAGTCGCTCGCGGACGCAGGTGCTCGCCGATCGCGCGGCGGGGTGGCTCTTCTACGCCGCGATCGCAGTCGCGGCGGTGACGGCCGTCGCCTGGACTGCCGCGGTCGGGTTCGGGCTCCCGGTGGTCGAACGGGTCGTCACGGTACTCGTGATCGCCTGCCCGCACGCGCTCGGACTGGCGGTTCCGCTCGTGGTCGCGATCAACACCTCGATGGCCGCCCGGAACGGCATGCTCGTCCGCGACCGAATCGCTATGGAGCAGGCCCGCGAACTCGACACGGTCGTCTTCGACAAGACGGGGACGCTCACCGAGGGGGAACAAGGTATCGTCGACGTGGCGGCCGTCGAGGACTGGGACGCGGACGATGTGGTAACCCTCGCGGCCGCCGCCGAGGGTGACTCCGAACACGTGATCGCGCAGGCGATCCGCGAGGAGGCAAGCGAGCGTGACCTCGCGGTGCCCGACGTGCGCGGCTTCGAGGCCCTCGAGGGCCGTGGCGTTCGTGCGACGATCGAACGCGACGCGGTGCCAGCCGTCGTCGGCGAGACGGAGAGAGCGGACTCCGCCGAGGCGACCGATCGCGACGGCCACATGGTCTCGGTCGGCGGCCCCAACCTCCTTCGGCACCTCGAGATCGAACCTGATTCCGACCTCGAGCGGTTCGCGGACGAAGCCGGCGAACGCGGCGAAGGTGTGGTCTACGTCCTCCGGGACGAGCAGGTCGTCGGTGCGATAGCGCTGGCGGACGTGATCCGGGACGCGAGCTACGAGGCGATCGCTGCGCTCCACGGGATGGACGTCGAGGTGGCGATGCTGACCGGCGACGACCGAGACGTGGCCCACAGCGTCGCCGACGACCTCGGGATCGACACCGTCTTCGCGGAGGTGTTGCCCGAGGATAAGGACGAGAAGATCGTCGAATTACAGGATCGGGGTCACCTCGTGGCGATGGTCGGCGACGGGGTCAACGACGCGCCGGCGCTGACTCGAGCGGACGTCGGGATCGCCATCGGTTCCGGGACCGACGTGGCCGTCGAGTCGGCAGATGTGGTGCTCGTCGAGAACGATCCGCGAGACGTCGCGCGGCTCGTCCGCCTGAGCGTGAAAAGCTACCGGAAGATGCAGGAGAACATCGTCTGGGCGGCCGGCTACAACGTCTTCGCCCTGCCGCTGGCCGCAGGCGTGCTCGCACCGGTCGGCGTGTTGCTCTCGCCGGCCGTCGGCGCGGTGTTGATGTCCGCGAGTACGGTGATCGTGGCGATCAACGCCCAGCTACTGCGGCGTGCAGAACTGTCGCTCTGACCGCCCCTCAGTCCGACCGCTCCCACACCGTCGACAACTCGCCGACGATCGCAGGATTACGAAGCAGCGTACTCTCCTCGAGCGGTTCCTCGTCGACGATTCCCTCGAGCACCCGGTACATGGTCTTCCCAGTGTGGGTTTCGGGGAGTTCGGGCGTGAACACGACGGCTGCTGGCCTGGCGAACTCGCCGACTCGCTCGGCGACCACGTCGCGGATCGCCGCGCGTAACTCGTCGTCTTCGGGCTGGTCGCGTTCGGCCGTCGCGAAGACGTAGAGTTCGGTGTCGTCGGTTCCGCCAGCGACCGCTGCGGCCTCGGTGACGCCGTCGACGGCGGTGATCGCGGCCTCGAGTTCGGCCGTTCCGAGTCGGCGGTTGCCGAGCGTGACGACGTCGTCGTCGCGGCCGATAACGGTGACGTAGCCGTCCTCGTCGACGACGGCACGGTCGCCGGTGAAGTACCGCCAGGTGTCGGCCCGGCGGTCCGAGAACTCCTCCCAGTACTCCGCGAGCAGCCAGTAGCGGTCGTCGTCGTGGGGCACGAGCATCGAGGGCCAGGGTCGGGTTATCGTGAGATAGCCCGGTTCGCCTGGCGGGAGTTCCCGGCCGTGTTCGTCGACGACTGCGGCCTCGATTCCGGGTAGCGGCGGGCCGACGGCGCCAGGTTTCATCTCGTCGACGCCGGGCAGCGTCGACAGCAGAACGCTTCCGGTCTCGGTCTGCCACCAGGTGTCGACGATCGGACACTCCTCGTCGCCGACGTGTTCGTAGTACCAGTCCCAGGTGTCGGGACCGATCGGTTCGCCGACGGTGCCGAGCAGTCGTATCGACGAGAGGTCGTGCGCTTCGGGATACTCCGTCCCCCACTTTCTGAAGGTGCGGATCAGCCCTGGCGTGGTGTAGAACACCTCCACGCCGTTTCGTTCGATCAGGTTCCACGTCCGGTTGCGGTCCGCATACCGGAGCGTTCCCTCGGCGAGCACGACCGTCGCGCCGCGGGAAAGCGGCCCGTAGACGACGTAAGAGTGGCCCGTGATCCAGCCGATGTCGGCCGTACACCAGTAGGTGTCACCGGGAGAGAGGTCGAAGACCGACCGCGTCGTCCAGGTCGTTCCCGCGAGGTAGCCACCCGTCGCGTGGGTCATTCGCTCCGGCTTGCCGGTCGTTCCCGAGGTGTGGATCTGAAAGAGCGGATCCGTCGCCGCCCTCGAGACCGGTGGCACCTCTCGACCGGTGAATCGCTCGACCAGCGTCCCGTAGTCGTACTGGTTCTCGCCCAGTTGCGTCTCGTGGCTCGCCCCCAGTCGGTCGACGACGACGGTCGGTATCGACTCCGAGAGCGAGGTGCGTGCCGCGTCCGCTTTCCGTTTCTGCCCGATCGCGGTTCCCTCACGGAAGTAGCCGTCGCAGGTAACCAGCACGCTCGAGTTTGTCCCCTCCATCCGATCGACGAGTGCGTCCGGCGAGAAGCCCGCGAAGACGACGTTGTGTAACGCGCCGATCCGGGCGCAGGCGAGCATCGTGATGGGGAGTTCTGGAACCGTCGGCAGGTAGATCGTGACGACATCGTCTTCCTCGACGCCCAGGTCGCGCAGGGCGGCGGCGACGGCCTGTCCCTCGCGGTGGAGGTCGTGGTAGGTGTAGCTCCGTCGCTCGCCGCGTTTCCCCTCCCACCTGAGCGCGACCTGATTCTTCCGGCCGGCGTCGACGTGACGGTCGACGCAGTTCTCGGCCGCGTTCAGTCGTCCGCCGACGAACCACCGGTAGAACGGCGCGTCGTCGTCCTCGAGGACAGTCTCGTAAGGCTCGTCCCACTCGAGTAGATCGGCTGTCTCGGCCCAGCAGTCGGGCCACTCGCGGTCGAACTGCTCGCGGAGGTCCGGATCGGTGACGGTCGCGTCCCGGAGGAACGCCTGCGGCGGTCGACGCTTCCCCGCTGGATCGGTGGGGACGTCCTCGGCCATAGATCGGCCTGTACGACGTTGTCGTACCTGAGCGTTGTGGCTTCCCCCATCGATCACCGGATCCCTGCCGCTCTCCGTCGTGACATGGAAAGACAGTTCCCCGACCGTCCCGAACGGTCGGTAAATGCGAATCGCCGTTCCCAACAAGGGCCGCCTGCACGAGCCGACGATCGACCTTCTCGAGCGGGCGGGACTCCACCTCGAGAACGGTGCCGACCGGAAACTGTACGCCGACACCGTCGATCCCGAAGTCTCCGTGCTGTTCGCTCGCGCAGCGGACATTCCGGAGTACGTCGCCGACGGCGCGGCCGATATGGGGATCACGGGCTACGATCAGGTTCAGGAGGCTCGCGTCGAGAACGTCGTGGAACTGCTCGACCTCGAGTTCGGAACCTGCAGGCTCGTTCTCGCCGCGCCGGAGGACGGCGACATCGATTCGGTCGCCGACCTCGAGGGTGGGACCGTGGCAACCGAGTTTCCGAACATCACGCGGGACTTCTTCGACGAGACCGGTGTCGCCCCCGATATCGTCGAGGTCACTGGCGCGACCGAACTCACGCCACACGTCGAGATGGCCGACGCCATCGTCGACATCACCAGCACGGGGACGACGCTGAAGATGAATCGGCTGGCCGTCGTCGAGGAGGTCCTCTCGAGTTCCGTCCGTCTCTTTGCCCGAGAAGACGTCCTCGAGGAGCCGAAAGTCGAGGAGGTTCGAACCGCGCTGGCCTCCGTGAAACAGGCCGAAGGCAAACGCTACCTGATGATGAACGTTCCCGAGGAGCGACTCGAGGACGTTCGAGACGTGATCCCGGGAATGGGCGGGCCGACGGTGATGGACATCGCAGACGAGAACGGTAACGGCAAGGTCGCAGTCCACGCCGTCGTCGACGAGAGCGACGTTTTCGAGACGATCACGGACGTCAAGCAGGCGGGCGCGAGCGACATCTTGGTGACCGAGATCGAGCGACTGGTCGAATAAGACGCGCTCGCCGTTCTCTCGAGCCGACTCAGTAGTCGCCCTGGTTACTGTAGATCCGTTCGTGGCTGTGCGTGTAGATCTCTAGCAGGTTCCCCCAGGGATCCTTGCAGTAGGTCATTCGGTAGTGGTGGTCGGGGAACAGTTCCCAGATTTCGGTGTGGTGCTCGCCGCCACTGTCGTCGATTTCGGCCGCGAGTTCCTCGATGTTCGGATCGATCACACAGACGTGGAAATACCCCTCCTCTTTCGGTTCCGGGTCGGACGCCTCCTGTTCGTCGAACTCGAACAACTCGAGGGCGGTCCGCCCGCCGGTCCCGAGGTGGGCGATCTGCACTTCTTCGAACTCCCCGAGTACGTCCAGACACAGTCGCGAGATATGTGATTCGCCGTCCCCGGCTACCGGCTGGGGACCCATGATGCAGTCGAAACCGAGGGTCGTCTCGTACCAGTCGATCGCTTCCTCGACGTCGGGGACGGTCGCGCCGACGTGTGCGAACGGTCGCGGCTGTGGCCGTTGCTGGGTGTCGGACATCGGAACGGACGTCTCCAGACAGTCGCAAAAACGTTGTGCGGGCCTTTCCAGGGGCTAGTACCGTCTCGTCGTCGTTACCGGAACGTGCTCGCGACGACGTCCTCGACCGTCCCGTCGTCGCCCGAAAGCAGCGACTCGAGCGCCGCCAGTTCTCTGCCGGGCGAGACGAGGCCGCGTTCCCGGTCGTAGACGACGAGGCCGCAGGACTCGAGCAGCGGCAGGTGGGTTTGTCGCAGGGCGACGTAGACGCGCTGGCGGAGTTCCAGCAGCGTCGTGACGAACGTCGCGTCCTTCTCGTCGTCGGCGAGTTGCCCGGCGAGCGTCCCGAGCGCGATCGGTTCGTCGGCCTCGAGGATCGTTCGCAGCACCGATCGTCGTCGGTCGTTCTCGAGCGCGCGACGGAGCTGTGCGCGAGAGAGCGGACGATCGTCGGCACTACCGGGTTCGCGAGAGACTGGCCGATCGAGGTAGATCGTCATGGACATCGAATGGTCACGGCGACGAACGGATAAAGCCGCCACCCCGTTTCGACGCTCGACAACAGTTTCGCTCGATCTCGACGAATTCAGGGGTTATGAACGATATAACTCGAATTGATGGTTCGGTAAAACTGTCCTAATCGTCATTTTCTCGGGTGAACCGTCGGTCGCACCGAAACCACTATGGGATCCTGTGTGGTGTGGCATCAGTAACCACCCATGGTGGGCTGTCCCGATCGGTCACTGCTCGCAGCACTCGACGAGCACGGGCCCGTACGAGTGACGTCGCTCGCGAGCGAACTCGACGCCCACCCGATTACGGTCACCCAGCGCTGTGACGACCTTCGATCGGACGGCTACGTCCGCCGAATGTCGGCGGACACCTACACGCTCACCGAGGACGGCCGGGAGTACCTGCTGACTCTCACCGAGTGACGTCGTCCTCGTCCCCGACCGGCGGCCACTCCCAGGCGTCAGCCCGAACGATGCCCAGCAGCTTCCGACGGCGCTCGGACAGGTCCTCGAGTTCGTCGCCGAACTCCGCGTCGGAGACGGTCGGGATCCCCTCTTCGCGAAGCCGCTCCAGATCGGGCTTGGGCGGCACCTCGTCGGCGGGTTCGATGAACGCCGCGTCTAGCGTCTCGAGGTAGCTGTCCGTACTTGCGCGAGCGGTTTCGACCAGCGTCGGCTCGACCTGTTCGTCTGCGGGAACCCCGTGTCGGTACAGCGTCAGCGCCTCGTCCAGAATCGGGACGGCAAGCGCAGACGCTTCGTCGCCGCTCTCGCTGTGGTAGTAGTGGAGGATCGGGTAGGACTTGTGTTGCTCCGCCAGCAGCGACAGCTGGGTGGCCATCGACTCGAGCGGTAACTCGAGGCCGCGGAACGGTTCGTTCGCTTCGCCGGCGTTTTCGTTCCAGCTCGCCCGGACGAACGCCTCGCTTCGCTCTCCGAGGCCGGTGACGTCGCTTGCGAAGGCGCGTTTCTCCGCGACCGAACCAAGGACGGAGAGCACGTAGGAGACGCCGAGCGTAACGAAGGCCATGCCGGTCGCGGTCGTGAACGAACTGGCGATCTCCCAGGTCGGACTCGTGGGCGTGTAGTCGCCGTTCCCGTTGGTGAACATGGTGTAGGCGACGTAGTAGAGGTAGCCCGACCAGTCGGCGGGTTCGCCGGTGTGGACGCTGACCAGAGCTACCGTGCCGCCGGCGAAAAGCAGCGTCCAGCCGATCCACAGCAGGGCGATCCACATCGCCAGCGTGAGCACGAGGATGAGCGGACCGGCGAGGCTAAGCGCGCGGGAATCGTTCCGTCTGATCCGGCGGAGGAGTCGCCAGACGGTCGTCGTCAGTCGACCGGACAGCGGCCCGGAGCCGCCGTCAACCCACAGCGTCGTCCAGATGATGTCTACGATCACTGCGGCCAGAGTGACGATACCGGCGACGAGAAAGAGCGGTTCCATGTGCCGGCGGCTTCACCACCTAACCCCATCAACGACCGGCCGGCGAATTCATCGATTCATCGACGTTTCGGCTCGATACGGGTCCGCGTCGATCCGCCGAGCAGTCCCGATCCGTCCCGCGGAACGGGGAAGACTCGTCAGCGTGGTCGAGTGTTTCCGGTGCTACTCACGATATGGAGATGGGTGCATATGATTCGGTCGAATGGTACGAGAACGAGCCAGCGATCGGCAACGGAGGTTCATCGAGGCGGACAAGAGAGGTGAATTTCATTCGGTTCTGGAACGTCGCCCCAACGCCGAACGATTCGAGGAACTCATCTGGGAGCGTGAGCGGACGCTGTGGTGGATCGTCGTCGCAGGCGTACACCCGTTGCTGGTAACGTACTGGCTCTACGAAGACAGATCTCGCTGCTGGAGCGGAACTTTGCGGAGGACTCGATGGTCCGAGTACGCGAGTACCGGGACGGCGACGGATCGCGCCCCGCGACCGGTCAGTCACGCCGATAGTCGAAAGCGACGGCGGGAGACGCGGTGGCGACAGCGGCGTGACCGCGGGTGCAACCGATTACAGATTCGGCCACGTGTTCTGATCGGAACCCGTATTACCTTAGACCAACGACACAAAGTCATGTATCCGACTCGACCGGTTGCGATCGGTCTCTTCTTCTTCGGTGTCATCCTGCTGACTCGAGTCGTTTTCGTGGGACATGCCCAGACCCTGTTCTCGCTGGTGCAACTCCTCGGTGGGCTGTTTTGCTTCGGAGCCGGTCTCGTCGGACTCTCCTCTGCCGAGGAATGCCGATAGTGTCCGGATACGATCTGAGGGCGAAATCTGCTACTTGTCGGAACGGGAACGAGGCTTGTGAGGGCATCAAGACAGTTGCTGCCGGCCTTCTCGTCTATCGGCGGATGTCGGAGACGAGCCACCCTCGGGGGCAGTGAACGGGTGGAGGGGCGGTCAGTGCGCGGTGAATCCAGGGTTGTCACTCGAGCGGCGGAGATGGAAACGAGGACAGGAACGTTACTCGAGCAGGCCGAGGTCCTCGAGTCGCGAGACGATCTTGTCGACGGCGTGTTCGGCGTCTTCGGGCTTCTTGCCGCCGGTGATGACGAGCTTCCCGGAACCGAACAGCAGCGCGACGACTTCGGGCTCGTCGAGACGGTAGACGAGACCGGGGAACTGTTCGGGCTCGTACTCGATGTTCTCGAGGCCGAGACCGATCGCGATCGCGTTCAGGTTGAGGTTACGTCCGAGGTCGGCCGAGGTGACGATGTTCTGGACGACGATCTCGGGGTCTTCGTTGACCTGGATCTGGAGTTCACGGAGCTTGTCGAAGACGATGCGCAGGCTCTCGTGGACGTCGTCCGTGCTCTTCGCGCCGGTACAGACGATCTTCCCGGATCGGAAGATCAGTGCGGCGGACTTGGGATTCTGGGTGCGGTAGACGAGACCGGGGAACTGTTCGGGGTCGTAGTCGGCCCCCTCGAGGTCCATCGCGACGCTCTGGAGATCGAGTTCCTGGCCGATGCCGGTCGACGCCACCACGTTTTCGATGTTGATGGTGTCCTTGGGATCCGTCATTAGTCGCTTAAAAAGACGTATTTAAGGTTTATAAAGGTTGGTGACGCGGCCTGATATATCCGGTTCGTGGAATAAACGTACTGTGCCAGAACCAGCGTTTCGGGGCGTCTCGGCACTTTCTGGCGTAGAATTTATGAAGTGGGTGGCCGTTCGAGCTCCCGAAAACGGCAGGCTCATACCCGACCCGCGACGACGATCGATCGTGTATCTGCTCGAGCTCGGCGGCGAGGACGAGGCGTTCGCCCTCCAGGAGGCGGCAAGCGCCGCGGCCGACGTTCGCCCGATTGCGCCGGGTCTGGCCCTCGCGAACGCCGTTTCTCCCGAGCGCGTCCAGGGTCTCGCCTACACCCACCGCGCGAGCGACCTCGTCGGCCGGACGGACGCCGACCTCGAGAGCGCCCGGGCCTTGCTCGAGGCCGCACCGCTCGATCGCGAGGGCTCTATCGCCGTGCGTGCGACCGACGTCCACGGTTCGACGGGCGTCAGTACGGAACGCGCAGAGCGCGCGCTGGGTCAGGTGCTGGTCGACCGCGGGTTCTCGGTCGACCTCGACGACCCAGACCACGTTCTGCGTGCGACGTTCTCGGAGGGCAAACTCGAGACGGACGACGCCCGCGGCGAGCGCGTCTCCGTCTGTGCGCTTGGCTGGCTCGCAGCCGAGAGCGTCCGGGACTTTGGAACCCGCGCGCCGACGGACAAACCCTTCTTCCAGCCCGGCAGCATGGACCCGCTGCTCGCCCGTGCAATCGCGAACGTCGCCGGCGCGCGACCCGGCGCGACGATTCTGGACCCGATGTGCGGAACGGGAGGTGTGCTCGTCGAGGCCGGACTCGTCGGCGCGGACGTCGTCGGTACCGACGCCCAGCGGAAGATGGCCGAGGGTGCCCGCGAGAACCTCTCGCACTTCCTCGAGCGCGATGACCTCTCGCCCACCGGCGTCGAACGAGGCTCCTGGGCGGTCGGCCGCGGCGACGCGACCCGACTCCCACTCGACGACGACGCCGTCGACGCCGTCGTCTTCGACGCCCCTTACGGCCGCCAGTCGAAGATCGACACGCACCGGCTCGATGACCTCGTCGCCGGCGCTCTTTCGGAAGCCCGTCGCGTTGCCTCGCGTGCGGTCGTCGTCGCCGATCGGTCGTGGGCCGCGGAAGCGCGGGAAGCGGGATGGGAACTCGAGGCGTCGTTCGAGCGGCGCGTCCACCGATCGCTGACGCGGTACGTGCTGGTGCTCTCGGACGAGTGTCAGTAGCGTTCGAGCAGTTTCTGGTCGCCTCGGCACGTCCTGAATTGGTCACCCTACATTTCTCCCCGAATCTTATGGTGACTGGTCTCTTCACCACGTATAGGGGAGATTACCGTGAGCACGTCCGAAGACCACACCGACGAGGAGTACGGAACGGCGCGTCTCAACCATCGGGGACGACTAACGATCCCGAAAGAGCTACGTGACGATCTCAACCTCGAAGATGGAACCGAGTTTCGGGTCGTCCGTGACGGCGGTAATATTCGACTCGTCAGGGAACTCCCCGAACTCGAGACGCTCACTCGAGATGAAGAGTGGGGCGAAGAAGCGTTCCGGGACGCCGGAGATGCGACGTTCGGTGGACGGTAGATGGCCTCGAAACGAGTTCTTCCGGACCTCAACGCCCTCGCTATCCAGTTGGTCGACGACCATCCCGGTCATCCGTACGTTACCGAGGAGATCGCACCGGCGCTTACGGGCGGTGATACCCTGATCGTCTTCGGTTATCTGCCGCTTCGGATCCAGTGGGTTCTCGAAGATCTCGGATTCGAATCGTACGAGGCGAGAAACGCCGTTTCGTCGCTCTTGCAGTATCCGCTCGAGTTCGTCGACGTCGACGACGAGACCGTTCTCGAGGCCTACGAGATTAGCGCGGAGAAGAACCACGACGTGTCCGACTGTTTCTACGTCGCGCTTGCTCGACGGGCCGACGTAGACGTGCTCGTGACGACGGACCGGGATTTCGAGCAACTGTGCGTGGACGAGTCGTTCGAGTACGTCAACCCCGTTCCGGAACACGTTCTCCGGCGGTTCGACGACGTCGGTGAATCGTGACCGCTCACCTAGTTGTCAGTAGTCTGCCTCAAGCGCCCGCTCGCGCAACCGCTCGCCCTCGTCGCTCTCGACAGTCAGGTCGGGAACGGGCACCGGTGATCCGTCCTCGTCGATCGCGACGAAAGTGAACGAGGATTCGGTGGTCTTCTCCGCTTCGCCACTGCGCGGTTCCTCGCGCCACGCTCGCAGGGCGACGTGGACGCTCGTCCGACCGGAATCGTAGACGTACGACTCGATCAGCGCCGTGTCGCCGATTCCGATCGGTTGCTCGAAGTCGAGTTCGTTCACCTGTGCGGTGACGCAGGTTTCGCCGGCAAATCGCATCGCCGACATCGCGGCGACCTCGTCGAGCCACTTCATGAGGTTGCCGCCGTGGAGCGTGTCGTTGTTGTTCGCGTGGTTCGGCTGGACGCGAAACCGGTTCTCGATGTGCGTTTCGCAGACGGTCGGCATACCGGCTACTGGATCGGGGAGCGCGAAAAAAGTGGTCGCGTAACCGGTCGATCAGGCTGGCTGCTCGGCACCCGCCTCGAGTCCCGTCGTCTGGTACTCGGTCTCAATAACCGCGCTCGCGTTGAGTGCGATCAGGCCGAAGCCGACCTTCGTGAGCAGGTCGAGATAGGTGATCAGCATGACGTCGACACCCGGTGTCAGCACGGCCAGACCCGGCGGCCCGAGCAGCCAGATGACGGGATAGATCGACCAGAGGACGATCGTGAGGTTCCGCAGGCTCACGAACAGCGACTGGGTTCCCGAACCTCGTTCCCGCGCTCGCTCTGTCATCGTCCCCAGAACCATGTACACCATAACGAGGTACGCGATTCCGCCCAGGACGAACAGTCCGAACCGCCAGCTAGCCGAGAGTGCGGCCCCGGCGAAGCCAGCGACCATGACGACCGTGTTGACGGCGACGATTTTGTACAGGGTATCGCGATCGACGCCCGCGAGCATCCCGAGGAACGCGAGCAACAGCGGCGTCGTCAGGATCCAGTCGACGTACCGCGGAATGAAGACGACGCGATCGTCGACCTCGAGCCACCCCTCTCCCATCGCCATCACGGCGTACGCGACCGTCGCGATCAGGCTGATCGCGGCGAGAGTCGCGTAGTATTGCAGGTAGTCGCCGTCTGCCGAGAGCCCTCGCCAGACGAACGCGATCGTTCCGGCGAGCATGCCGAGCGCGCCGACCGCGAACCAGGTCGTTACGTCGATCATGCCGTATCACCCGTCACTGTCGCCCCAGCGCCGTCGTCAGCGCGTGACACCTCGGTGTCCTGCAGGATCTCGAGTAGCGTGTCCGCCTCGTCCGCGAGGTCGTCGACCCGCTGGAAGACGTCCCGGACGGAATCGGCCTGGGTATCGGCGGCGTTCGCGACGCTCTCTGCCTCGGCCGCGGTCTCCTCGGAAACTGCCGCCACGTCGTCGGTCATCTCGACTACCTGCTGTGCCGAGTGAGCCTGGGTATCCGTCGACTCGTTTATCTCCTGGATGCCCGTGTTCGCTTCTTCGACGGCCTCGACGATCCGCTCGAGCGAGTCGACGGTCTCTTCGACGGTGTCGACGCCCCGCGAGATCCGGTCGCTGGTCTCCCGGATGTCCTCGACGGTCTCCTGGGACTGTTCCTGAATGCGGCCGATCAGGTCGTCGATCTCGTCGGTTGCCGCCTTCGTCTCTTCTGCCAGCGATTTCACTTCGTTCGCGACGACCGCGAACCCGTCGCCTTCGTCGTTCGCGTGGGCTGCCTCGATCGAGGCGTTCAGCGCCAGCAGGTTCGTCTGCTCGGCGACGTCGGCGATCAGTTCGGTCACCTCGCCGATCTGCTGGGTCTCCTCGTACAGCGCCTCGATCGCTTCGACGGCCTCGTCGGTCTGAGCTTCGACCTCGTTCATCTCCTGGATCGCCTCCTCCGCGGTCTCACGTCCGGTCTCGCCGGCGGTCGCCGCCTTCTGGGATGTCTCGGCGACTTCGGCTGCACTCGCAGCCATCTCCTCGGTCGTCGCCGAGATGTCGTCCATCTCGTGGGCGATCTCCTGGATGTTCTCCGTCTGGCTGTTCGCACCGCGGGAAATCTCCTGGATCGTCTCGTTGACACCGTCGGTCGCATCCAGCACGTGTTCGGCGTTTTCCCGCACTTGCTGGCTGCTCTCGGAGACCTCGACCGCGAACCGGTCGATACGGCCGACCAGTTCCTCGATCCCCTCCATCATCTCGTTGAACGACGCCGCGATCGACCCCATGGCGTCGTTGCCGCTTTGCGCCTCGAGTCGCTGCGTGAAATCGCCCTCGGCGCAGACCGCCATCACGTCGCTGAACCGCTCCGCTTCGGCTTCCAGTTCCTCGTTGATTTCCGCGAGTCGCTCCCGCTCGTGTTCGACCTCCTCGCGGGCTGTTTCGGCACGCTCGCGTTCGGTCTCGGCTTCCTCGAGCGCCTCTTCAGCGCGTTCTCGCTCGCGTTCTGCGGTCTCGATCGACTCCCGGAGCGAGTCGCGCATCTCGTCGAAGGAGTCGTAGAGGTCGCCGATCTCGTCTTTGCGGCGCGTCTCGAGGTCGACGTCCAGTTCCTCCTCGCCCATGCGACTCGCCTTGGCCGACAGCGAGGACAGCGATACAGCGGTGTTGCCGCCAACCGTCGCCGCGACGAGTCCGAGATTGATCACCGTCAGTACGATCAGTCCGAGAATTGCAGACACCGCGACCTCACCGACGACCGCCGGATCGTCGGCGAGTGCCGCCGTGATCTCGAGATAGACCGCTCCCCCGAATCCGATCGTCACCGCGATCACGAGCGTGAAGATCGCCCCCAGTTTCGCAGTGTAACTCCGCCGAACTCGGCCGGGGAGGAGAAGTCGTGCGACGTTCATGTGCTCCTAACGGAGGAGTATCCGTCTATAATGGTGATGGCCGCACTGTTAGGCTCGAGTTGGTTGGAGAAGTCGAAACGTGGGCCCGAAATGCAGTCGCAGCTACCGCTTGCCGTCGCCGTGTTTCGTAGCGGAGGATACCTGCGTTAGCTCTCCCGACTCAGTTCCGACAGCAGCCGCGCGACGTGAATCCGATCGCTCGTCCCCTCGTGCATCTCGAACTCGATATCGCCCGCGAGTCGGTGGATCCGCGCGAGTCGGTCACCCTGGTAGCGTTTGCGGGCGACCCGAAGGATCGCGTCGACGACCTCCTCGCCGTCTAATCCCTCGTCGATCAGCAGGTCGTCGAGCGTGCTGCGAGCATCCGTGAACTCGCCGTCCTCGGCGTCTTCGAGCATCGACTCGACCTCGTCGTCGACGCCGACGTCGCCGATGGTCTCGTAGGCCGCCGTCATCGTGAGTTCGCCCTCGCCCTCGACGGTCGTCTGGGCCGCGAGGATCGCCCGCCGAAGGTTCCCGTTCGCGTATCCCGCGACGAACTCGAGGCCGTCCTCGTCGTACTCGACGTCTTCTGCCTCGAGAATCCGTTCCAGAACGATCTCGATCTCGTCGCTCGTCGGCGAACGGAAGGAGACTGGGAAACACCGCGAGCGGATCGGCGGGATGAGTTTGGTGGGCTGGCGAGTGGCGACGATAAACTGCGTCGTCCGGTGGTGTTGCTCCATGATCCGGCGCAGCGCCTGCTGGAAGTCCTCGCGGACGTCCTCGGCGTTGTCCAGCAGGATCGTCTTGTACTCGCCCGAGACCGACGAGTAGCTGGCCGACTCCTTGAGGACGTGGTTGATCATGTCGCGTTTGGACATCGAGGAGCGGCCGACGAGGAACTGCTCGAACCGTGGATCGTTCTTGATCTCGGTTTTCGTCCGGCCGAAGAAGTCGGCGACGTTGATCTCGACGAGGTCGTTATCGGGGTCTTCGTGTGCTTCGCGGGCGAGCGCACGCGCCGCTGCGGTCTTGCCGCTTCCAGGAGGTCCCTGCAGGAGAAGATTGATCGGCTCGTCGACGGCTCGCTCGAGGTAGTCGCGAGCGTCGTCCTGTGGCAACTCGGCCAGCTCCGGGGCGTACGTGTCGGTCCACAGCGGCGCGTCCATCGCCCGATCGTACGAACGCGGCGGGTAAGAATCGGTCGATTACTCGTCGCCGTCGTCACCGTCGTCGTCCGCACCGTTTTCGACCTCGAGGTCCGTCTCGCCGGCCTCGAGTTGCTGGCCGTCGGCGATGGTAAACGTCGTCACGACCGGTTCGTCGTCGTGTTCGACCGGCGAAGCCGCCTCGAGGTCGTCGGGATCGCCCTCGTAGAGGACGGCCGCGAGTTCGTCGCTCTCGTCGACGGTCGCGTTCTCGTCGAAACCGATCGTGACGTTCTCGTGTTCGCCGGGTTCGAGTTCTTCGCTCGTGCCGACGACGTCCTCGAGGTCGACGTCGAGTCCGTCCTCGTCGGTCGCATTCTCGTCGTCGACGATCGCGACGAAGCCGTCGGTCGGCGTCGCGACGTCAGCCGTTACCTCGTCCTCGCTCGTCTCGGTGATCGCAACGCTTGGATCAGTGTGGAACTCGAACTCGATCGTCTCGAGTTCGCCGTCCCCGTCGGTGTAGACCCCGATGGTTCGCTCGCCCGGTGTCGTATCGCTCGTGTCGAATTCGAAGGTCACTTCGGTGGACTCGCCTGCAGACAGATCGAGCGCGCGCTGCTCGAGGACCCGTCCGTCGAGGCGGAACTCGACGGATTGTGGGCCGTCGAACTCGGTCGGGTTCTCGATTTCGGCGATGACCTGAAGCGTTTCGTTGGTCGTCACGGTGGGCCGGACGTCGAGCGATTCGACAGCGAACGACTCGTCGAGCGGGTCGTCGAGTTCGGCCGTCGTTACGGTCGCGGTGTCGCTGACCGGGAAGCCGTCCGAGAGGTAGGGTCGGTCCTCTTCGCCATCGGTTTCCTCGTAGGCGTAGGTCTCGTCGTCGGTGGTATCCTGGTGGACAGTCGCGGTGAGCTTTCCAGTAAGTTCCTCCTCTTCGCTCTCGATAGTCGCGTTCTCGTGGGTGCCGCTCTCGAGGTAGTCGGAGACGACGAGGGTTTCTCCGTCCTCGCTGACGACGACGAAGCCGCCGTCGGAGAGGGTTACCTCGTCGATTTCGACGACAGTACCGTTCGTCTCCTGGTCCTCGACGGTGATCGACGCCGTCGGATCCTCCTCGACACCGAAGATCGCGGGGGCCTGCCCGACGATGATGCCCGCGGCGAGGACGATCCCGATCGCGATCAGGATGGCGACGATCCGTTTTATCGTGCCGAAAGTCGATCTCGTGCTCATTGTGATGGTGGCCCCGCGCGGTCCTCGACCGGACGGCGGTCGCAGTATCCGGCGATTGGGGATGCATCGATGTAAACATTGACTTCGTCTGCTGCTCGTGCATCGGTGCGGTTTCGCGTCCGATCACTGCAATCGATGCTGGATCATCGATCGACGTTCGTTCACCGACCGCTACGTGGTAACAACCATCAAATAATCACTATATATTAACCCTAGAATGCATTCAATAATCTCTTCTTGACGTAATATTCAACCTAGTAAAGAGTTATTTACTGATGTATAGAGGGGCAATATATGGGTTCACCGGCACCGAGTATTATCCGGCATCCGTTCGCAGTCACGCACCATCGCCCGGATAGATTGCGTCGTCACCGTCCGATACGACGACAGAAACTGCTGGCACCGGACAGCCGAGTCGACGAGACGCGAACTCGAGCGTCGATTCGCGCTGGCCGACGATGATCGTCGCAGCCACCCTCACGGTACTCGGTCTCCTGATCGGAATCGGGATCGTCCAGCAGTACGGGCTCCGGCTCTCCGGAGTCCTCGTCGTGCCGCTGTTTGCCGTGTACGCGCTGTACGATTTCGTCGCGATACCGGCGTTCGCGCTCGGTATCGTCGCCGCCTACGGCGGTCTGATGGTCCTCCAGCGCCGAACGTTCCTGTTCGGCCGCCAGCTCCTGCTGGCGAGTATGGGGATCAGCATGGCCGTCCCCCTCGGTGTTTTCGGTGGACTCACACTCGCCGGCGTGCCCGGGCTCACCCTCTCCGAATTCACGTTCATCGGGAGCATCCTCCCGGGCGTCGCCGCGTACAACTACCACCAGCTCGAGTCGGATCGACGCCGCGATGACGTGCTGTTGAGCGCCGCGACACTGCTCGGGCTGACCGGGCTCGGTGTTGCGCTCGTCAATCTTCCCCTGGCTCCGTACCTCGGCACGATTACGCCGCCGGTGTTGTACGGAGAAGGATCGGACATCGCTGCCGTCCAGGACGCGACGATCTCCGATGGCGAAACGCCCCTCGAGGCACCGCTCCCGTTGATCCTTGCCGCGATCTTCGTCGGAATGGTCGTTTCTGAGGGGGCGTACCTGCGCTGGGGAATCAGGCTCAACGGCATCATCGCCTTGCCGTTGCTCGCGTTGTTTACGCTTCGGTCGGCCGCAGTTCTCCCGCTGTATCTCGTGGCGCTCGCCGTCGTCTACGGGCTGATAACGCTGCTTCACCGCTGGTCGCTGCTGTACGGGCGGGTGTTGCTCGCGAGCGGCCTGGTCATCGCGATACTCGTCTCCGTGCCGGTCGCGATGCTGGCCCCGGTCACGAGCGGGATTCACCTGTTCTTCACGGCGATCCTGAGCGGTATCGGCGCGTACAACTTCCACCGGATGCCGCCGAAACATCGGTCGACGTCGTTCGTGCTCTCCGCGGGCGCGTTCGTCGCCTTCCTCGGTGGCCTGCAACTGCTGATCGATCCGTCACCGGCGGCGCTCGTCTCCGATCCGAACATCATCCTGATCGCGACCGTCGCGATCGTCGTCGTGATCGTCGCCGCGGTGACAGCCGTCCGACTCGAGCGGCTTCGGCCGAGTGCTGCCGAGCGTCGTCGAATCGCCTCCCACGATCGCACCGACACCTGATCCACCCCTACTCCACCCCCATGGCACACCTCAATCTCGACCTCCCCATCGCGGAACCGGTCACACGAATCGCGAAACAACTCACGACGCCGCTGACGCGTGGCATCGCCCACCGCCAGCGATTGTCGGACATCGACGTTCGTATCGTCGTCTCCGGCACGCGCGGTAAGTCCGGGACGACCGAACGTCTCCACGACGTCCTCCGATCGCGCGGCTACGACGTCTATGCGAAGATCACCGGGAACCACCCGACGTCGCTGTACAACGGCGATCGACACGACGTCGAGCGAGGCGAGCGCGTCACGCTCTACGAGAACGTTCGCGAACTCCGCAAGTACGCGCCCGCCGACGCCCTCATCCTCGAGAACCAGGGGATCACGGACTACACCACGCGGATGATGAACGAGGCGTTCGGGAAACCGGACGTACTCGTCGTCACGAACGTCCGTCAGGACCACCGCGACACACTCGGTGGCTCCCGTGCCGACATCGCACGCGCGTTCGCTCGAGCGACCCCCGAGGGAACCCACGTCGTCAGCGGCGAGCAAGATCCCCGACTGCAGGCGTATCTCGAGCGCGAGCTCGAGGCGATCGGCGCGACGATTACCCACGTCGGCGTCCCGGAGAACCACCGCGACCTGCCGGGTGCGGAGACCGTGTACGCGATCGACGAGGTACTCTCCGCGATCGGCGAAGAACCGCTGTCCGATCGTATCATCGACGACATGCTCGAGGAGTTCCGGCTCGCGTGGACGTCGATCCCGAACGGTCGCGTGTTCAACGCCGCCGACGTCAACGACGTCGAGAGTACGGAACTCGTCAGGCAAACGCTGGTCGACGGTACGGATGAAGTCGTCCAGCCGTTGCTCTACCTGCGCCGTGATCGCCGCGCCCGCACCGCATCGTTCCGGGACTACCTCGAGTCGCTCGCGGACCGAGGCTCGATCGAGCAAGTCCGCGTTGCGGGAGGGCACGCGGACCTGTTCGCCGAGAAGACGACGTTTCCGGTCGTCGTCCACGACGAGGAGTCGGAGCCCGCGGATGCGGTGCTCGAGGAGGCGATCGCCGACGGGTGGCCGGTTCTCGTGATGGGCAACACTGTCGCGGAGTTCATGCGCGATCTCGACGACGCGATCCAGCGACGAGCCGACGCCGTCGACCGACGTCGGGAAGACGAGGAGGCAGCCGCAGCCGAGAACGAGCGTAGTAGTTCCGACGAACGGCGTCGGAACGAGCCGAAGCAACTGCCAGCGTAGTTCGCTCGACCGTTACACATCGACCAACCAAAATTACGACAATGACAGACACTGATACCGACGCTGACACCGACACCGACTCCGTGCGGCATCGTTTCCGAACATCTCGCCGAACGTTCCTGGGCGTGGCGCTTGCTTCCCCGGCCGCGCTCGGAATCGGCGTGACCAGCTACCGGGCTGCTGCACAGCCCGACAGCGCCGATTCGTACGACACCGGTCTCGTCTGCGAACTCGCCGATACCCAGGACGACCTCGAGGGAGACCAGCACGCGATCTCGGCCGATCCGCGGCTGCTCGACGCGTACGACTGCTCGGTCGGGGATCAGTTCCGGATCGAACGCACCGACGGCGACTTTGCGGCGTACACGGTCGTCGAGAGTCGGCCGGAGGCACCCCAGGAGATCGTCCGCATGTCCGACGGCGGGAAGTTCCGCCTCGACCTCGCCGACGAGGAGTGGTCGGACGAGGACGACCTGAACTCCTGTCCCTCGTCCCGAACGGACCACTCGCTCGGAGACGAGTTCGAGGCCGCTCTCTCGACGACTGTTCCGCGATCCGATCTCTCGATCGACGAGGCTCGCCTCCAGGGTGAACTCGTCGAGCGACTCGACGAGGGCGAGGCGTCGCTGGTCGCGATCGCACCACACGGTGGCGGTATGCAGCCGTGGACCGACGAGCAGGCGGCCCGCGTCGGCGAACTCGCGTCGGCGACGAGCTGGCGAGCGCTCGGCTGGGGGCCGACCCCCGAGGGCGGCGCGTTCCGCCGCTGGTACGTTCCGTCGACGCAGATCTCCCCGTCGTCGTACCCGAAACTCGCGGAGATCGTCGACGACGACTTCGACGTCGCCGTCGACTTCGGCGGCGTCTGCGAATCGGGTATCGAAGTCGCCGGAACCGCCGACGAGTCGCTGCGCGCCGAGGTTCGCGATTCGATCAACGAGATGTTGCCGAGTTGCGCAGTCGAGGCGACGCTCCCCGACGAGCCCGACGGGACGGCCGACTCGATGCTGGTCAACCGGCTCGGTGACGACGGGATTTTCATCTCGCAGAGCTACGCGACGCGACGCGCGTACTGGGACCCGATCGCTACCGGGGTCGCCGCCGCCCTGAGCGACGACGTGAGCGCCGAGTCCGTGTCGATCCAGTCGACGAGCTGTTAGGATCGTCACACCGAAAGCGGCTGCTCGATTTTTTCGGCTCGAGTCGAAATTCGAAGGCGGTATACTTGTCCCGGCCCGATACCGATCCGATGCCACTGCGCGTGACGTTTCTGGGGACGGCCGGTGCGATTCCGACGACCGAACGGAATCCAAGCGGTATCTTCGTCGCCCGCGAAGGGGAGGAGCTGCTGTTCGACGCCGGCGAGGGGACCCAGCGTCAGATGATGCGGTTCGGAACTGGCTTTTCCGTCTCGCATCTGTTCGTCACGCACATCCACGGCGACCACGTCTTCGGGATTCCTGGACTCCTCCAGACGATGTCTTTCAACGACCGCGAGGAGCCACTGGCGATCCACACGCCTCATGGGACACGTCGTCAGGTGAAAGGGCTGGTCAACGCCCTCGGCAACCGACCCGACTTCCCGGTCCGGATCCACGAGGTCGGCGACGGCGACGTCCCCTACCGCGCCGACGAGTACGAGGTCCGGGCGTTCGAGACCGACCACGACGCCCGTTCTGTCGGCTACGCGCTCGTCGAGGACGATCGCAAGGGCCGGTTCGACCGCGAACGCGCCGAAGAACTCGGCGTTCCCGCCGGTCCAAAATTCTCGCAACTTCACGAGGGTAATACGGTCGAACTCGAGGACGGCACGGTCGTCGAACCCGACCAGGTCGTCGGCGAGCCCCGACCCGGACGGACGATCGTTTACACCGGTGACACGCGCCCGACCGTCCAAACGATCGAAATCGCCGACGAACCCGACCTGCTGATTCACGACGCCACCTTCGCCGAGGACGAGGCAGAGCGAGCAGCGGAAACCGCTCACTCGACGGCGCGTCAGGCCGCCGAAATCGCGAACCGGGCGGACGCGAAACGCCTCGCGCTGGTCCACATCTCCTCGCGGTACACCGGCGGCGCCGACGACCACCTGGAGCAGGCCCGAGAGATCTGTGCGGGCGAGGTCTTCGTTCCCGCCGACGGCCAGACACTCGAGGTTCCGTACCCCGACGACTAGTAGAGCCCCGCAGTTTCCGACACAGACGGTTTTCGCCTGCAGAACGTACCGGTTCGGGATGCGCCATATCCAGGTCACGATCCCGACCGGGAAACGGCAGGCGGTCCTCGAACTCCTGGACGAGGAGGGGATCGACTACGTCGTGACCGACGAGAGCAGCAGTCGGGAGTACGACGCCGTCGTCTCCTTTCCGCTCCCGACGAACGCCGTCGAACCCGTTCTCGACTCGCTGCAGGAGGTCGGGATCGAGGAGGAGTCCTACACCGTCGTCGTCGACGCCGAGACGGTCGCCTCGAGGCAGTTCGACGAACTACAGGAGGAGTACGCCACCGAGAGCGTCGAGGAAGAACAGATCTCCCGGCAGGAACTGGTTACCCAGGCCGAGGAACTGACGCCGACGTTCAGCGTCTTCTTCACGATGACGCTGATCAGCGCCGTCGTCGCGACCGTCGGCCTCCTGCTGGACTCGCCGGCTGTCGTCGTCGGGTCGATGGTGATCGCACCGCTGATCGGACCCGCCCTGAGCGCCTCGATCGGGACTGTCGTCAACGATCGCGACGTGTTCCTTACGGGGATGCGCTACCAGTTCACCGGCGTCGCCGGCGGTATAATCGCTGCAGCCATCGTCGCCTGGCTGGTCCAGTCGATGCTGCTCGTTCCGCCGGGCCTCGAGATCACCGAAATCGACGAGGTTTCCGAGCGGATCGCTCCCGAGTTGCTCCTGTTGCCGGTCGCGCTCGGTGCGGGCGCGGCGGGCGTGCTCAGTCTCGCAACCGGGTTCTCGATCGCTATCGTCGGCGTCATGATCGCCGCCGCGCTCGTGCCGCCGATGGCCGCTGCGGGCATCGCCATCGCGTGGGGACTCCCCATCGCGGCGCTCGGCTCGACGGTGCTCGTGCTGGTGAACCTGCTCGGCGTGAACCTGTCCGGGCTGGTGACCCTGTGGTACCTCGGTTACCGCCCCGGAAGCTGGTTCGAGATCTCGACGGCACAGCGACAGTTCGTCAAACAGATCGGCATCTTCGTCGTCGTCATCGCGCTGCTGTCGCTGTTCCTGACCGGAATTACTTACACCTCCTACCAGGTCTCGGCGTTCGAGGAGACCGCGACCCAGGAGAGCGAGGCCGTCCTCGCCGAGTACGACGACGCGACCTTGCTCGAGGTGGACGTCGAGGTCCGTGAAGATGGGGCGCCGATCGGCACCTCGCTGGACGCGACACAGCAGATCGACGTCGTGATAATCGAGGTTGGCGGCCCGCCAGGGGTGTACGACGCCGAACTGATCGAACGACTCGAGACCGCTATCAACGAACACACGACCGACGACGTCGCGGTTCAGGTCCGGTTCGTGACGATCGGCGAGAACTATAGTAGCCACTGAAAGTCAGTGCGCACCCGATCGCACGACACCGGTGCGATCGGTGTGCAAACAGTTTCAGTTGTTACTATCGGCCCTCGAGACGAGTTCGACGTCGCTCGAGCCACAGCGTGGACACCGCTGGGCGGTCGAATCGGTGAAACTGGCGCCACAGACGACGCACGTATCGCGGTCGGTCTCCATCCCGGTCCCTCCGCAGACGGAACACTGTTTCCGGGTCGCTCTGAAGTGGGCGGCACAGGACTGGCAACTGTAAACGCCCTTCATACACGAACTACGTCGCGATCGTTGAAGTGCGTTGTGCCGGACGGGATCCGGCTCGTAGCGATCCTCGAGGGGCCCGATTTCGGCTGGCTGCCTGTGGTCGAATCGACGACAGGTTCCCGCGCCGGATTTATAGCTGTCTCGCCCCTACAGCCCCCCGTGAGTACGCGAACGAGTGCGCTCGACGCAGTCGTCTACGGTGTCGACGTCCAGAGTGGTGACGTGCGCGGCGACGCGCCGTCGTACGCACTGGTCAGGTACGATGGCGACGACGTCGCCCGGGACGTCGTCTCCCACCGGAAACTGCGGCGACTGATCGACGACGAGGAGCCAGCGATCGTCGCGACGGACAACATGTACGAGCTGGCGGCCGACAAGGACGAGCTAATCCACTTCTTGGGGTCGCTGCCCGCAGGGACGAAACTCGTCCAGGTGACGGGTGCCCAACAGCCCGAGCCGCTCTCTCGCGTCGCGAAACGCCACGGCATCCCCTACGGGAAAGAGCCGATGAAAGAGGCCGAGGCCGCCGCTCGCCTCGCGGCACACAGCGTCGGCCACGAAGTCTCCGCCTTTACCGACACGACCGAGGTCAAGGTCTCGAGGGGGCGTTCGACCGGCAGCGGTGGCTGGAGCGAGGACCGCTTCACCCGACGCATCCACGGTTCCGTAAAGAAGCGGGCCCGCGAGGTCGAGTCCGAACTCGAGGACGCCAACCTCGAGTACGAGAAAGACGTTCGCGAGGCCTACGGCGGGTTCGCCAACGCCATCTTCACCGTCGAGGCACGCCCTCAGGACATCCCGGTCTCCCGGAACCGGTCCGGCGACGTTCGCGTCGAGATCGAACGCGAACGACGGGACGGCATCGAGTTCCGCCCGCTCGCGAAACGCCGCGACCACGTCGTCGTCGGCATCGACCCGGGCACGACGACCGCCGTCGCAATCGTCGGTCTCGAGGGCGAAGTCTTGGACGTCTGGAGCTCTCGTACCAGCGACACGGCCGAGGTGATCGAGTGGATCGTCGAACGCGGCCGTCCGATCGTCGTCGCTGCGGACGTGACGCCGATACCCGAGACGGTCGAAAAGTTCCGCCGGAGCTTCGACGCCGCCGGCTGGACGCCGGAAAGTGACCTGCCGATCGACGAGAAACAACACCGGACTCGCGACCACCAGTACGAGAACGACCACCAGCGCGACGCCATGGCTGCCGCCCTCTACGCGGTCGACGCCCACGAGGACCAGTTCGAACGCATCGCCGCCAAACTCCCGCCCGGCATCGACCGCGGCGAGGTCACCGCCCGCGTCGTCGCCGGCGAGGAAAGCGTCGAAGCCGTCCTCACGGACCTGGAGGACGACGACGAGAGCGACGAGGAGACGACGGCCCACGAACCGCGCGAACTCACCGACGAGGAACGCCGGATCAAGGACCTCGAGAAACAGGTCGAACGCCTCCAGTCTCACGTCGGCAGCCTAGAGGATCGGCTCGAGGAGAAAGACGACCGCATCGACGAACTCGAGTCCGAACTGGACGAGTCACGCCGAAAGGAACGCAAGGAGGTTCGGCGCAACCGCGAAGTAACTCGTTACCGCCGGAAAGCGGAGCGACTCGAGTACGAACGCGACGAGGCCCGCGAGGAAGTCGAGAAACTCGAGAAGAAGGTCGAACGGATGAAGGCGCTCTGGAAGCTGGATCACTCGAACTTCAGCGACGTCTCGGCGGAGAAGGAGGGACTCGTTCCCGTGAAGGTCGTCGAGAAGTTCACCAAGGGCGCGATCCGCGAGGCCGACGACCAGTACGGTATCGCGGCTGGCGACGTGGTCTACGTGCGAGACGCCAGCGGTGCGGGTCGCTCGACTGCGGAGTTACTCGCCGACTTCGAGCCTCGCGTGATCCTGAAGGAGGGTGGGCTCTCCGACGCCGCAGACGAGATCCTCTTTGACGCCGAGATTCCGGTCGGGCCGGCGGGCGACGTCGCGATGCAGGAGGTCGACGAACTCGCCGTTGCTCGTGAGGACGACGTCGAGGCGGTGATCGACGACTGGCACGAGCGGGCCGAAGAGCGTCGCCGCGACCGCAAAGCGGCGATGGTCGATCAGCTTATCAGCGAGCATCGAGCGGGCGACAACGAGGTTTGAACGACGGCCGAGTACTTTTTCGTCCGTCCGAAGCTGTGGACCTGTGACAGATGCGGATTAGTTGGGCTCACGCTCCGATAGCTATCTGATCCGGGATGAATTGCGTGGCTAAACAGGAGATGCCGTCGGGGTGATTAGATCACTCCAAAAGTACGAGCGGGCCTCGTCACAGCAGGCAGGGGACTCGTCGCAAGCGGGAACGTCCTTGGCTGGGGCTTGATCCTCCTTGCGTTGATCCCGACTCGTGACGAGATGGCCGACGACGGGTAGTGCTGGCCGGCGTGATGGCCAGCACATCTCGATTTTGATCGAATGTAGGCGACTACGTCGGCCACTGGCCTACACGTGGAACTATTACTCCCATCACGCAAAAATAGTGCTATACTATCTAGTTTGTTCTGATACAAAAAGACTCTAGAGAACGGTCACATCATTCCGAAACTCTGGAGAACGCTCGAGACCAGTGACTTCACGACCAGTCCGAGTCCGGCGAGCACGAGGGCGATTCCGGCGGCAACGATGAGACTCTCGATTGCGATGAGTGCGATACCGGCGAGCAGGAGTACGATGCCGACGATTCCGAGCGGTCCGAGATTGTTCAGCATACCGTAAGGTGGCGATGGGAGGGAAATAAACGACGTGGTTTTGCAGTTTTCGTTCGACCGACGAATCGCCGCCGATCGTGAGCTGAAGCGATCCGGCCGACGGCATCAATAAAGGGTTAAACCGATCGAACGCGAACCCTGACCCATGAGTGACGACGGTAACGGCGGTCGGAAGAACCTCCGGATGCCGGACGACGACGAGGTCTTCGCGACCGTCACCGATATGCTCGGGGCGAATCGGGTCAAAGTACGCTGTGCGGACGGGCAGGAACGGACCGCACGCATCCCTGGCAAGATGCAAAAGCGCATCTGGATCCGCGAAGACGACGTCGTTCTCGTCGAACCCTGGGACTGGCAGGACGAGAAAGCCGACATCACCTGGCGCTACGAGAAGAGCGAAGCCGACCAGCTTCGAGAAGAAGGCCACATTCAGTAGCCGCTCCCGCCGTTTCGTTTTCGCCGACCCTCGAGTCGAGTAGCACAGCGAGCGATTTTGGTCTTAGTTCTTCGCGGTAGCGACGGCTCTGTCGTCGTACTCGAGAAGTCAGATACTGAGGAAACGAAATCAGTTCGGCGAGACGCTGATTCGGATCGTCGCGACGCCGGGGATCGATAGTTCGGTGATTCGGCCGTGAAATCGCCGGGCGAGTGCACGCCCGCCGGTTCGGAGAGCGAGGGCACTCGCGCCGACGACGGCGAGTACCGTAACCGCGAGTGTCGGGTAGCTGACGGCCCAGAGCAGGGCGACGATGATGGCAACGAACGCGAATCCGCTGCCGAGCGTCGCCGTCGCCGAGGGTGGTCTGTTGTCGATGCCGCGTCGTGGGAGTGGCTGGTGTTCTCTCATGGTTCTGAGTGGCGCCCCGTCGGAGCGGGACCACCTGTCTCGATTCGAAATACGTGCTCCGGCTATAAAACATTTCATGTATGTGGTAGGAATAGATGTGTGCTAGCATACAACACGAGTTTACAACCAGGGGAGAAGCGTTCTAACACCACGTACTGGTTACCATGGTATAGGTTTTCAATATAACGAACTAATTATGTAATTCGTCCCGCAACGTCGTCGCGGATACCCCTCCTCGCGAGTTCAGAAATACGGTATCGATCGCGAACGCGGCCCGTCTCTCCGTCGCCGCTGAATCACGCTAATCGACATCGAAAATCGAAAACACCCGTGAATACGGACGGCAACCTACTACAGTCCGGCGACGTCTTCGATAGCGTCAGTCAGCGCCTCGATCGACTCGAGGTCGTGTTCACCCATGTGGCCGATACGGAACGTTTTCTCGCCGAGCGCCGAGCCGTAGCCGTTCGCGAAGACCATGTCGTACTCCTTGGAGACGGCATCGATCGTTTCGGCGACGTCGATTCCTTGCGTGTTCTCGATACAGCTCACCGTCTGGGACTCGTACCCTTCCTCGGGGTACATCGCGAAGTGTTCGCGAGCCCACTCACGCGTGTACTCTGCCATCTCGCGGTGGCGCTGGTCGCGAGCGTCGTGACCCTCCTCGAGCATGTACTTCATCTGCTTGCGGTAGGCGAGCATGATCGGGATGGCGGGCGTGGAGTGAGTCTGGCCTTTTCGGTCGTAGTAGTCGAGCGACCGCTGGAAGCCGCCGTACCACGAGGACGACTCGGACTCGAGTTCGCGCTCGTAGGCGTCGTCGCTGACGACACAGACCGCGAGGCCGGGTGGCATGGCGAAGGCCTTCTGGACCGAGGTGAAGATGACGTCGATATTGTGCTCGTCGATGTCGACGTAGTCGCCGCCCAGCGCGGAGACGGCGTCGACGACGAAGTAGGTGTCTTCGTATTCGGCGACGACGTCGCCGATCTCCTCGATGGGGTTGCGAACGCCCGTGGAGGACTCGTTCATCACGCAGGTGACGACGTCGTATTTGCCGTCGCTCTCCTCGAGACGCTGGCGGATGTCCTCGGGTTTGACCGCTTTCCCCCACTCGTACTCGAGGGTGTCGACGTTCTTCCCGAGCCGTTCGGCGACGTTTGCCTGGCGTTCGCTGAAGCTCCCGCAGGTCGTCACGAGGACGTTCTCGTCGACGAGGTTGAGGATCGAACTCTCCATGAACTCGGTTCCCGACCCGGTGAGGACGATGACTTCGTTGTCGGTATCGAGGAACTCTTTCGTGTCCTCGACGATGGTCGTATAGAGGTCGGTCATCCGGTCCATGCGGTGGCCGAACATCGGCTGGCTCATCGCTTCGACGACGTCTTCGCGGACCTCGGTTGGGCCAGGAATGTACAGCGTCTTCTCGGGATAGTCGTCCCTGTATTCTCGTTTCTCGGTCACGTAACCACCTGAATACAGCCCACTGGAACGCGAGGCGGTATGGTACTTTTGATGGCTGCGGAAATCGCCAGCCCTGTCGAGCCGAGAGCGACCGAACGAAAATGCAGTCGGTCCGAGCGTCGAAGCGGCTCGGCACTCGGTTGCACCTTCCCGACGGTCGATCGGAGCACTGCCGCTGCAGGCTGAAGTCGAAAAAGAACGTAACGTCGGAAAACCGGTTATTCGACGATGATTTCGCCGTCCATCGAGTTCTCGTGGGGTTCACAGACGTACTCGGCCATCTCTTCGCTGGCCGTGAACTCGAGGAACTGGTCGTCGCCGGGCTCGTCGTCGGTCGTTTCGTCGGTTGCGAGATCGTCGACGACCTCGCCGCCGTCGTCACGGATCGCGATGTTGTGGTTGCCACCGTCACCCTGTGGCCACCCGATTTCGTAGTCTTCGCCTTCCTGGAGGATGAGCGTCGGGTTGGTCTCGCCGTCGATGTCCGATGGAGCGAGTCCTTCCCAGCCGGCGGTCTGACCGTCGAGTTCGATGGTCGTACCGGGCTCGATATTGACTCCGTCCTCGCCATTGTCGTCACCGTTGTCGCCGCCGTTGTCGTCACCGTTGTCGTTACAGCCAGCGACGAGTGCCGTTGCAGCTGCCCCACCGGTAATCTTCAGCGCAGTTCGGCGCGAAATCGGGTTATCTCGTGTCATCAACCTGTTGTTAGGGGTGAACACATAAAAATTGGTCCCCTCGAACGCCACATCGGTATGTGGTCGCATGTCAGGGTACGAGGCCACTACTGTGGCATCAACCACTAACAATCACCAATGGTATCTGGACAGGTATTGTCACATTCACAACTAGTGTGGTCGCCGATGGCGAGCGACCACGACGATCACGAGCGTGCGTCCCGCCGTCGTCCCTCGCTCGAGGTACCGATCGATAGCCGGAGGAAGGCCGGAACCGTCACGACCGCGATAGCAATCTCGAGCCCGCCGACGACGAGGAAGGCGAGGTCGTAGCCGTGGCTTCCGGCGACGGTCCCGCCGATCAGAAATCCCCCGAGGAAACCGAGGCTTCCGGCGAGATTGAATCCGGCCATCGCAATCCCTCGTTCGCTTTCGTCGGCGATGTCGGTCACCAGTGCCATCGTCGTCGGCGAGACCAGCGCGCCGAGGACGCCGATTGCGACCATTGCGGCGGCTGCAAGCGCCACCGTCGGCGCGGAGCCGACCGCGAGGATACCGACCCCGTAGCAGATCGATCCGACGACGATCGGGATCGTTCGTCCGATCCGGTCGGACAGCGCCCCCATCGGATACTGCAGCAGTGCGAACGGAGCGAAGAAACACGCGAGCAGCAGACCGGTCGTGCCCGCCCCGAGCCCGAACGTCTCCTGGAAGTACAGCGTCCCGACCAGCGCGAAGAAACCGGCGGTCATCCGGTCGACGAAGCCGAAGGCATAGGGGATCGACAGCGTCGGCTGGCGGCGCACACCCTCGAGCAGGGCCCGGGCGCTGCGGCGATGTTCGGGCGATCGATCCTCGACCAGGGTGACCAGCACGCCGACACAGAGCAACAGCACCGTGGCGGCCACCAGCGGCGCGAGCGGATGGAACTCCGTCAGTTGACCGCCGATCGGCGCACCCGTCGCGGCTCCGAGTCCGATTGCGATTCCAGCCGCACCCATGTTCCGCCCGTGACCGCCGCCGAGGTCCATCAGCATGGTCATCGTCAGCGAGAACGCACCGATGGTCATCGCCCCCTGAAACACTCGGAGCAAGAGCACACCCTCGAAGGGAATCGAACCGATCGCGGGGACGGCCGCGAGCGCGGCGTAGCCGACCGCACCGGCGACGGCACCCGCGACGATAAACGGCGTCCGTCGCCCGGTCACGTCACTGGCAGCCCCCCAGACGCCGACGAAGGCGACGTAGGCGGCGAACTCGGCGACGAGGAACCACATGCTCGCGTCGAGCGGCGTTTCGGCGAACGGCGACGCCGTCGCGTCAGCTCCCAGCGCCTCGACGAGCGTCGCGATCCCGGGATAGAGCAACAACTGTGAGAAGAGCACGGCGAAGACGACCGCAGCCAACACGAACCGATCGCGATCTCGTGTATGCACGACCGCGGCTACGAGCTACGACCCTAAGAAGGCGTTCGTCTCCGTCGACGGCCCGTCACGACTCAGTCTTCGACTGCGGCTCGAGCCTCCTCGAGCGAGAAGTTACCCTCGTACAATGCACTACCGACGACGGTGGCGGCCGCACCGGTATCGGCGAGCGCCCGGACGTCATCGAGCGTCGCGACGCCGCCGCTGGCGATCACCGGAATCTCGGTCGCCTCGACCAGGTTCTGGACGGGTTCGGTCGCGACGCCCTCGAGTTTCCCCTCGACGTCGACGTTCGTGAAGAGGATCGCTGCGGCGCCGAGGTCTTCGTAGCGTTCGGCGGCTTCGACCGGAGCGATCCCCGCACCTTCGGTCCAGCCCTCGACGACGACTTCGCCGTCTTTCGCGTCGAGGCTGACGACGACGCTGTCGGGGTGTTCCTCGCTGATCTCGGCGACGATGTCGGGATTCTCGACCGCCGCGGTTCCCAGGATGACGCGGTCGACGCCGCGCTCGAGGAGATCGACGGCGTCCTCGGCGGTCCGAATGCCGCCACCCAGTTGCGTCGGCACGTCGACGGCGTCGACGACCGCGTCGATCGCGTCGGCGTTCTCGCGTTCGCCCTCGAACGCGCCGTCTAAATCGATCAGGTGCAGCGTCTCCGCGCCAGCGTCGACCCACTTTCGGGCGGCGTCGATCGGGTCGCCGTAGGTCTTCTCGGTCCCGCGCTCGCCCTGGACCAGCTGGACGACCTCGCCGTCTTTGACGTCGACCGCCGGAATCACCTCGCACTCGTCGTCACCGACGTCGCTCGCGTCTTCGTTCATACTCGTGTGGGTGGTCCGCACTCGAGTAAAGGCGACGGTTCCCGCGCGACCTCCATCGGTCCGTCACTGTTCACGTCCCGTAGAGAATTCTTACAACGCTGGTCGGTGTCGCCCGTGATATGTCGGCGGGCCTGGTTCTCGCCCAGGACACAGCGACCCAGCCGGAACTGACGGCCGACGCGCTCGTCGTGCTGGGTGTCGTCCTGTTCGCGCTCGTTTTGTTCCTCACCGAGCGGTTACCGATCGACGTGACGGCGATCCTGCTGATCGTCGTGCTGGTCGTCCTGGAGCCGTGGACGGGGATCGATGCCAGCACTGGCATCTCCGGGTTCGCCAACGACGCGACGATCACCGTCCTCGCGATGTTGATCTTGAGCGGCGGCATCAGCCGGACGGGGATCGTCCAGGAACTCGGACGGCGGATGGCTGCTTACGCGGGCGACAGCGTCCGAAAACAGCTGTTCGCGACCGTCGTCGCGACCAGCCCCGTTTCCGGCTTCCTCAACAACACGCCGGTAGTCGCCCTGCTCGTCCCCGTCGTCACCGATGTCGCCAACCGAGGGAACACCTCGCCGTCGAAGCTGTTGATCCCGCTGTCCTACGCCTCCCAGGTCGGCGGGATGCTGACACTGATCGGTACCTCGACGAACCTGCTCGCGAGCGACATCAGCGCGCGGCTGGGCGACGAGTATCCCGAACTCGGCGCGTTCTCGATGTTCGAGTTCACCCAGCTAGGGGTCGTCGTCGTCATCACCGGCGCGCTCTACCTGATCTTCGTCGGCCACTACCTGCTCCCCGAACGGGTTCCGGCGCGGGCCGACTACTTAGAAGAGTACGACGTCTCCGACTACGTCGCCGACCTGGCGGTCGTTCCCGGCTCTCCACTCGTCGGCGGAACGGTCCGTGAGGTGACGGAGCAACTCGGACCCGACGTCGACGTCGTCCAGGTGGTTCGAGACGACGACCGCTCGGTCGCGCCGCGACAGAACACCCGACTCGAGGAGGGTGACGTCCTCGTGGTCCGAACCGACCGGGAGGCGATCGGCACCCTCGAGAACGCCGCGGGCGTCGAACTCGTCGGGAGCCCGACTTCGGCGTCGGAACTCGAGGACGGAGGCGACGAGGAGGACGGACTCGTCACGGAACTGGTCGTCTCGCTCGATTCGCGACTCGTCGGCGAACGACTCGACCCGGAACGTTTCCGCGAGGAGTTCAACGCCGCTGTCCTCGGCATGCGCCACCGCGGGGAACTCGTCGGCGAACGCATCGTCGGTCACCGCCTCGAGGTCGGCGACACCTTGCTCGTCCAGACACCGCCGGACACCCTGGATCGACTCTCGAGGCGCAACGACGTCATCGTCGCCCGCGAGCCACCTCGCCCCGACTACCGCGCGAGTAAGGCACCGATCGCGATCGCCATCATGATCGGCGTCGTCGCCGTCGCCGCCCTCGAGATATATCCCATCCTGATCTCGGCGCTGGCCGGCGTGGTCGCGATGGTCGTCACCGGCGTCCTCGAGCCGAACGAACTGTACGACGCCGTCGAGTGGGACATCATCTTCCTGCTGGCGGGGGTAATCCCGCTGGGAATCGCACTCGAGCAAAGCGGTGCGGCGGCCTACCTCGCGTGGCTCGTCGTCTCGACGGCGGGCTTTCTGCCGACGATCGTGGTCCTGTGGCTGTTTTACATCGTGACTGGGTTGATTACAGAAGTTATCAGCAACAACGCGAGCGTCGTCCTCCTGATCCCGGTCGCGGCGGCCGCGGCCGCGGCAGTCGGTTCGAACCCGTTCGCGTTCGTGATGGCAGTCACGTTCGCCGCGAGCACGGCCTTCCTGGGACCGATCGGCTACCAGACGAACCTGTTCGTCTACGGCCCCGGCGGCTACCGCTTCACCGACTACTTCCGGATCGGCGCGCCGCTCCAGTTGATCCTCTCGATCGTCACCGTGGTCGGAATTGCCGTCATCTGGGGCGTTTGAACGACGTTCGCTCGAGAGGATCGCTCCGCCATCGTGACGAACCTGTCCCGGACGAGAAGGGTCACCGCGAGAAAACAGTACCTACAGCGTACCAAACTAATTTCACACGGTACGGTGAACTGGCACCACGTCATGAGTGCGGGTATCGATCGAGCCCGAAACGGATTCGCGATCGTGCCGGAGGGACGCCTCGAGCGATGAACCCGCGTCGCGTCGACGCAATCATCGATCTCGGCTACGGCGTCCTGATTTTCGTTTCGGTCGTCCTGATCGTCTCGGTCGGAACGCTCGTCGGTCTCGCGTTCGGGCTGGGCGTGCTAATCTCGTACGCGTTACACGTCGTCTGGAAGATGGCCCGGTTCGATCCGGACTGGATGTCTCAGGCAGTCGAACAGACGGTCGAGGAAACCGTCGAGGAGACGGTCAGCGAACAGGTCGATGCAGTCCAGGAACAGATCGAGACGGTCGATCAGCGGATCGATCGCCGTCCGCGAGAGGACGAAATCGAGGAACTACTCGAGGAAACAGTGACAGATGAGAGGGAAGATGCGTCCGACCGCTGAAACCGGTAGCGTTCGACTGTCGCCGGTCGACTCGCGGTCAGGCGACAGAAGACGCCCTGTTGTCGATCCACGTCTCGCGGGATGTCGAACGACACCGACTCGACCGTCCCGGATGGTGCGAAGCGATCCTCACAACCACCGACGTACGTCTCGTACCTACGCATGATTTCGACGCTGCTTCTCATCGGGATCCTCGTCGCGATCTTCGTCGGGTACAACATCGGCGGCGCGACGACCGGCCCCGCGTTCGGGCCGGCCGTCGGTGCCGACGCCATCTCGAAGACCGCGGCCGGCGCGTTGATGACGATCTTCTTCTTCGTCGGCGCGTGGACGATCGGTCGACGGGTCGTCGACACGCTCGGCCGGGACCTCGTTCACGATCCCGGCGTCTTCACGCTCGAGGCGAGCGTCGCCGTCCTCTTTTTCATCGGCGTCGCACTGTTCATCGGTAACGTCTTCGGCGTCCCCGCGTCGACGTCGATGACGGCCGTCGGATCGATCGCGGGGCTCGCTCTCGCCGCTGGCGAACTCAACTGGGCGGTCATGGGGGAGATCGCGATCTGGTGGATCGTCTCGCCCTTTATCGGCTTCTGGGTCTCACTGGTCATCGGCCGCTACTTCTACGCCTGGCTCAACCGGCGAATCGCGATGCAGCGAAGCGAGGGACCGCTCTTCGAGGTCGACCGCTCCGGGATCGTTCCGACGCCGACCCTGACCGACACCACGAACGTTCGCGAGGCCGGTGGCGTCGTGATGGTGATCGCCATCGGCTGTCTGATGGCCTACAGCTCCGGCACCTCGAACATCGCGAACGCAGTCGCGCCGCTGGTCGGCAGCGGCGAACTCGAGATGAACCCCGCGATCATCATCGGCTGTCTCGCGGTCGGCATCGGCACGTTCACGATCGCTCGCCGGACGCTCGAGACGATGGGGAACGAACTCACGGAACTGCCGCTGACGGCGGCGATCGTCACCGCGACGGTCAGCGCCACGCTGGTCATCTTCCTCTCGGCGATCGGCATCCCCGCGAGTTTCGTGATCATTGCGACGATGTGTATCATCGGCCTCGGCTGGGGGCGGGCGACGCGCCCGATCACCGTCTCCGAAGCGGTTCGCGGCGAGGAGTCGGCCCCGGTTTCGGTCGGCGCACTGTCCGAGGACCGGGAGGGCGAGGAACTCCCACCGATCGGCGAGGAGGAAGAACCCGAGCGGATCCCGAAAGCGTCGGATCTCTTCGACCCGGCGACGACGGCACGCGTGGTCCTCATGCAGAACGTCGTCCCGGCTATCGCAACGATCGGCGCGTACGTGACGTTCCGGTTCGTGCCGATCTTCGGGATTTGACGACGAACGCGCCCCCGTGCTTATTCCGATCGCCGTTGGAGGACGCGTATGGTCGACGACGTCCTCGTCCCGATGGATGGCTCCGAAATGAGCGAACGAGCCCTCGAGTACGCACTCGAGGTGTTCCCCGACGCCGACGTCACTGTCCTCCACGTCGTCGGCGAACCGTCGTCGATGTGGGCGGGAGCGACGGGACTCGCGCTCGCCGACGACATAGAGGAGTCTGCCGACGAACTCGCGGAAGAGGTGTTCGAACGCGCCCGCGAAATCGCCGCCGACGGTGACGCCGATCTCGACACCACGGTCGAACTCGGGCATCCGGTTCGGGCGATCGTCAGGACTGCCGACGACTACGACACCGTTGTCATCGGAAGCCACGGCGGAAGCATCGCGGACCGGATATTCGTCGGTAACGTCGCGGAGAAAGTATTCCGGCGGTCCCCGGTACCGGTCGTCGTCGTCCGGTAAGCCGAGTCAGTCGAACTTCGACCGACTCGAGAGCGGTTACGTGGGCCTGGAGGCGGCTGGTTGGCGGCGGAGACCTGTCGGACAGAGTGTATCTCGGATTCCCTTGCTTATTTACGAACGGCGGTATACCATCCGCCGATGGTCGAAACGGTGCTGCTGGTCGGAATTGTCGCCTCGATTTTCGTCGGCTTCAACATCGGCGGTTCGTCGACCGGGATCACGTGGGGCCCCTCTGTCGGGGCTGGAATCGTCTCGAAAACCACCGCAGCGGCGGTCATGACGTTCTTCGTTTTCTTCGGCGGCTGGACCGTCGGCCGGAGGGTGATGGATACGCTCAGCGAGGGAATCATTACGACCGATCTCACGCTGACGGCCGGTGTCGCCGTCCTCTTTTTCATCGGGCTGGGGATGCTCGTCGCCAACATCTTCGGTGTCCCCGTCCCAACCTCGATGACGACGGTCGGTGCAATCGCCGGACTGGGGCTGGCCACGGATACCTTGAACTACCCGATGATTGCCGAGATCATCTCCTGGTGGATCGTCACGCCGATCATCGGCCTCTGGATCGGCGTACTGATCGGTCGCTACATCTACCCGTGGGTCAACCATCGGGTCGATATCGAGAAATCCGACGGCTCGCTGCTTCGACTCGAGCGCCGGGGACCAGTACCGACGCCTGCGCTCGGACCGAATACGACCCGGCAGGAACTCGGCACCACGGTCGCCGTCTTCGTCATCGGCTGCTATATGGCCTTCAGCGCCGGTGCGAGCAACGTTCCGAACGCCGCCGCGCCGCTGGTCGGCGGCGTCGAGGGACTGCCGGATGATACGGCAATCATCCTCGCTACCCTTGCAATCGGGCTCGGCGGATTCACTATTGCTCGTCGGACGATGGCGTCCGTCGGCGGCGAACTGAGCGACATCCCGCTGCTCGCGGCGCTTTTCGTCATGGTAACCGCCTCGACGATCACGACGATCCTCTCGTGGGCCGGTATCCCGATCAGCCTCGTGATGGCGACGGTGATGACCATCGTCGGCATCGGCTGGGGGCGAGCGACCCGTCCGGTCACGGTCCGCCAGGCGGTCACCCAGGACGTGGACGACACCGAGATCGACCTGGGTGCCATCGTCTCCCAGGAGAAAGTCGACGAGACAGCCCCCAAGATCGGCCAACCGGAGTCCGAGGACGTGCTTCGCGGCGACGATCTGTTCAACCCTCGAGCGATCGTCAAGTACGTCTCGATGTGGATCATCGGCCCTTCGATGTCGACGATCCTGGCGTACGGGTTCTTCATCGTCTTTCCCGGCGTCGCCTGACCGCTCCGGGTACTGACATCGTAGCCGGGATTTACGTCACTGGCCGACGAACCACGAGCTATGCTCTCTCGGATTCTCGTCCCCATGGACGACTCCGACCACGCCGAGCACGCACTCGAGTACGCCCTCGAGAACCACCCCGACGCCGACGTGACCGTTCTCAACGTCGTCGGCGTCCCATCGATGATGATGGGCGACGCGGTAGGGCTTTCGCTCGAGGACGACCTCGAGACGGCGGCCGCTGACAGGGCCGAACCGGTCTTCGAACGCGCTCGCGAGGTCGCCGCGGAACGGGACCACGAAATAGAGACGGTCGTCGGGATCGGTCACCCGGCACGGAACGTCGTCGACCGCGCCGACGACTACGACGCGGTCGTTCTCGGTAGCCACGGCGAAGACTGGGACCGCGCAGCGCGGCGCTTTCTCGTGGGTAACGTCGCCGAAACGGTGTCGAAACGCGCGTCGGTACCGGTGACGATCGTTCGGTGAACGGCTCCCTGTACTGATATGCCAGCGCGACCACGACCCGCCCTGGGTTGCGCCGTTTGACGTACAGTGATCTGACGGGATCGGTCGCTACGAGTCGGCCTCTTCTTCCCCTTCGGCCGACTCCTCGACGATCTCTTCGACTTCGTCCTCTCGAGGTCGACGGTCGACGCGTTCGTCGACGGCGTCGACTTGCGTCTGTACTTCGTCGACCTGTTTTTCGACGGTTTCGCCGACTGTTTCCTCGACGGTTTCTTCGACTTGCGTCTGTACTTCTTCGACCTGCTTTTCGACCGTTTCCTCGACGGTTTCTTCGACCTGTGCCGTTACTTCGTCGACTGTTTCTTTGACAGTTTCGCCGACCGTTTCTTCGACCGTCTGTTCGACAGTTTCGCCGACCGTCTCCTCGACCGTTTTGCTAACCGTTTCGTCGACGGTTTCGCCGACCGTCTGTTCGACAGTTTCGTCGACGGTTTCGCCGACCGTTTTCTCGACCGTCTCCTCGACCTGTGCCTGTACGCCCTCGACTTTCTGTTCGACTGTCTCGCCCACCGTCTCCTCGACCGTCCGGGTCATCCAGTCCGGGTCGAATCGCGCCATCTTCCAGACGACGTGAACGATGTAGGCTGCGAACACACCAATACCGAACGCAAGCCCGACGTCCGTCTCGAAGACGGCGATCAGTCCGACCGAAAGCGCAATCAACGCGCCGTAAGCGAGATCGGCGGCCGCGTCGACGTGGACCGGGTTCAGCATCGTCGGCCGTCACCCGTCGTGTTCGTTCGGTCGACTGCCGACTGTGCCGCGGTTCGATCCGGCACCGGTGACGGTCCGTCACGTTGTACTCTTTGCCTGTAGGAATTTAGAACGACACTCATGATATCGGAACATATGGCGTGGTCGATTGAAATGCTTTGTTAAGGGGGACTGCATTCGTCGACGGTTTTCTTCGCCACACAGCGTGGCTCTTCGAACGAGTCTCCGTGGGAACTGGCGGTCTCCGCTGTCACGTGGTCGACAGGCCTCCGTTGTGAGCGAACAGCGCCATTTTTAGGATCAGCCCACTTGAGTTCGTACTGTGACTGAAGTACTGCTTATCGTAGGGATTCTCGTCGCTGTTTTCGTCGGCTACAACATCGGTGGCGCGACGACCGGGCCAGCGTTCGGTCCGGCCGTCGGTGCGAACGTCATCACGAAGCTGATGGCAGCCGCGTTGATGTCGATCTTTTTCTTCCTGGGGGCGGTTACGATCGGTCCGCAGGTCGTCGATACGCTCGGTAACGACCTCGTCCACGACACCGGCGTGTTCACGCTTCGGTCGAACGTTGCCGTCCTCTTTTTCATCGGGGGTGCGCTGTTCGTCGGCAACTACGCTGGCGTTCCAGCGTCGACGTCGATGACCGCAGTCGGGGCAATCGCCGCGCTCGGACTGGCGACCGGCGAACTCGCCTGGGACGTACTCGGCGAAATCGTCGTCTGGTGGATCGTCGCACCGATCATCGGCTTCTGGGTCGCCGGCGTCGTCGGCCGGTACTTCTATCCGCGGATCAACGAATGGGTCGCAATCGAAGGAAGTCGCGACGGTGAACGGATGATTACCGTCCAGTGGTCGGGAATCGTCCCGCGATTCGAGTTCGGCGAGAACGCCGACCGTCGGGAGGTCACGGGCGCGTTCGTCGTCGTCGGGATCGGCTGTCTGATGGCGTTTTCGTCCGGGACGAGCAACATCGCAAACGCCATCGCACCGATCTACGGTGCTGGCGTCGATATGTTCGGACTGCTGGGACTCGAGGGGTCCTCGAACGGCGATCTGCTCTACGGTGTCGACCCCGACATGCTGGTATTGATCGTAATCGGGTCGGCAGCCGTCGCTATCGGCTGTTTCACGATCGCACGCCGGACGCTGGATACGCTCGGCAACGACATCACGAACCTCCCGTTGACGGCTGCGATCGTCGTCGCGGTCATCAGTTCCGGGATCGTCATCGTCCTCTCGTGGATCGGTATCCCGGCCAGTTTCGTCGTTATCGCGACGATGAGCATCGTCGGTCTCGGCTGGGGGCGGGCGACCCGAACGACGACGCTTTCCGACGCTGCCCGCGGCGAAGAGGAAACTCGCGTCTCTGTCGGTGCGCTGACGGCCGAAGAAGAGGGCGAAGAATCACCCGAAATCGGCGAAGAGGAACCCGAGGACATCCCGAGAGCCTCCGACCTGTTCGACCCGTCGACGACGGCTCGAGTCATCGTCATGCAGAACGTCGTCCCGATCATCTCGACCGTCGGTGCCTTCCTCACGTTCCGGTTCGTCCCGATATTTGGATTCTGACCGGAATCCCTGGCAACCAGAACCGTGAGACTCGGTTACCCACCTTCATTTGACGTCTATCGCCGTCTGAATCGGCCAAGCGGTCGCTTTTGTGTTAAAAACGATTTAAAATCGAACAGCAAGCTATACCAGTGCGGGCCACGAATCGGCGAACGATGCCCACGGTAGAATACCTCAACTACGAAGTGCTGGACGACCAGGGCTGGGACATGGACGACGACGACCTCTTCGAGAAGGCCGAAGACGCCGGCCTCGGTGACGAGGACTACGGCGTTCTCGAGGTCAACGAGGGCGAGTACATCCTCGAGGCTGCTGAGGCCCAGGGCTACGACTGGCCCTTCTCCTGCCGTGCAGGCGCCTGTGCGAACTGTGCGGCCATCGTCAAGGAGGGCGAGATCCAGATGGACATGCAGCAGATCCTCAGCGACGAGGAAGTCGAGGACAAGAACGTCCGCCTGACCTGCATCGGATCCGCCGAAACCGACGAGGTCAAGATCGTCTACAACGCGAAACACCTCGATTACCTGCAGAACCGCGTCATTTAAACTGCCACTCACCGCCGTTTTTTGCCGCTCGCCCGGCCTTGCAGCGGTAGCTCTACCGGCCGTTTCGTCTCCGATCGCTGACCTGGAGCCGAAAGGATAACACCACCTCGCTCGAGAGTGGGTGACGTGACACTCGCGTTCGTTTCTGCGACCGGACCGGACCTCCTGCGGCTCGTCGCTCTTCCCGTCTTCGCCTGGGTTGCGATCCGAGATATCAAGACCAGACGCGTCTCGAGCGGCGTCTGGATTCCGCTCGCCTTCCTCGGGGGCGTCTTGCTCCTGTGGGAGGCCCAACTCGCTCGAGCGGCCGGTGAGCAGGTCTGGATATCCGAGTTCCTCGTTCCGGCGGCAATCAGCTTCGGGGTGGTCGTTCCGATCGCGTACACGTTCTGGTGGTTCGGCGGCTTCGGCGGCGCCGACGCGAAGGCGCTGCTCGTGCTGGCCTTGCTCTTCCCGACGTTCCCGCAGTACGTGGTCGGTTCCGCCACGCTCCCGGTTGCGACGACGCCGATCGGCTCGTTCTCGTTTACCATCCTGACCAACGCCGTCCTCGTCGCGATCCTGATCCCGATCGCACTCGCGATCCGAAACGCGGCTGCGGGGCGGATCACACCCGTGATGTTCGTCGGCTGGCCCATCTCGTGGGACGACGTGTCCGACCATCACGGTCAGCTACTCGAGACGAGAGACGGCGTCTCCCGCAGCGGTCTCGATCTCGACGCCCTGCGGATGTACCTCCGATGGCGCGGGCTCACGCTCGAGCAGCTCCGGGAGGATCCCGAGACGTTCCGGGATCCGGTGACGCTACCGAACGATCCGAACCCGCCGACCGACGGCGCGGTCGACGCGGAGGTTCGGACCGACGGCTCGCTCGAGGTCGACCCACAGGCCGGCCTCGCGGCCGATAGCGATCACGACGATCCCTGGGGCGCACGGATTTTCCTCGCGGACATCGACGGCTCGGCGTACGGAACGAGCCCCGCAGAACTCCGGGAGGGTCTCGAAGTCCTTTCCGATTCCGACACCGAGACGGTCTGGATATCGCCCGGAACGCCGTTTCTCGTCCCGATCTTCGTCGGTCTCGTGATCGCCGTCCTCTACGGAGACCTGTTGATCGGCACGTTCCTGTAGGATGCTGGCGAACGGAAATCGGGGACGACGGCTGCAGTATCGAGCGGTGGTTCGCGTAGTTGAGTGACGCGATTCACGCCCGCCGTGAACGGCGGGATTCTCTCGCTGTAAGAAGATAGTAACAACTGCAACTATGTACACCTGATCGCACGACAGCTGTGCGATCAGGTGTGCATTGACTTGCAGTGGCTACTATAGAGTGACGATCTTCGAATCGCAGCCAGCATCAGTACAGATACCGCTCGTACAGCGGCACGAGTGCCGTCCAGAACAGGACGAACGCTGCCCCGACGACGACGATGACGAGCCAGGGTGTCTCCGCTCCGGTCGTCGGTTGCGCCGTCGCGATCAGCGGTGACCCGCCGAGCAACACGAACGTCGCCGCGAACAGTACCAGACAGACGAAGACGCTGCCGACCTCGAGCGTCGTCGCGATGGGGTGTCGACGGAACCGTGCGGCGAGAGTCGAGAGGGACATCTTCAGTTCGTCTCACACACCGGGGTGACAAAACAGTCACGGGCGGCGACTCGAGTTCGATTCTCACTCGGTGACGGCAGCCTCGATTCGGGCCAGCGATCGCGCGATGACGACGAGGACGTAGCAGATCACCAACAACGTCAGCGCGACGATCGCGAGCAACAGTTCGCCGGTAATCACGCCGTATCCCGCGATAAAAAACGCCAGGAATATGCCGACTCCCAGTTCCAGCTCTGTGCTCGAGCCGCTCATAGCTGTGACTGTCGCGCTCGCAAAATAGTACTGTCGATACGTTGATTAGTTGTGTCGTTTGTCCGTGGACTGCGGAACGTAAAAACGTCTTCTCAGGCTCGAGACTCGATTTCTTCGGCGATATCGTCGAGTTCGTCGTCCTCGAGGTCGGGCGTATCGCCCGCGACGGCGTGGATGGGGCCGCCGCCGTCACCCTCGAATCGGGGGACGATGTGGCAGTGGACGTGTGGCACCTCCTGGCCGGCTTCCTCGCCGTTGTTGAACGCGACGGTCGAGGCGTCGGCGTCGACGGCCTCCTCGACGGCGGGGACCATCCGGTGGATGGTCGCGTAGAGGTCGTCGGCGACGTCCTCGGGGACGTCGTTCAGCCGTTCGTACTCGTCTTTCGGGATGACCAGCGTGTGTCCGGGCGCGAGCGGGTTCGCGTCCAGGAAGGCCAGCGTGGTCTCGTCTTCGTACACGACGCGTGCAGGAATCTCACCCTCGACGATCTGGCTGAAGATCGTGCTCATACGCCACTATCTGTCGGCTCACGGTAAGAAGGTTACCCGCCAGGGCCGGTTAGCGTCCTCTGGGCTTGGGTAGCTTCATAGTCTTCCCACCGAGTAGTCCCATCCATGAGCAACGACAAGGGCCCGCTCCAGACGTTCTTCGAGGCCGAGCGTCGGTTCCACGCGATGGTGCCGATCAAGGACCTCTACAGCAAACTACTCTTTCGAACGCTACTCTGGTTTCTGTTCTTCTGGTTTCTCTACATGGCCGTCACGGGGCTGCTGTAGGCCGACCTCGCGCTACGAGACGAGGTCCTCGAGTACCGTGCCCATCTCCTCGAGATACTCCTCGGGTTCGTAGCCGAGTCGTCCGATCCAGACGTCCTGATAAGAGGGATGGAGAACGGGGACGAGCCACACGTCGAGTCGATCGCAGCGAATCGGTTCGAGGACGCTATCGACGAACCCCTCGAGTTCTTTCTCCCGATCTTCGGCCCCGAGAACCGTCAGCGTCGCGTGTTTACCGGTCGCGAGGACGACAGCGGGATCGACCACCTCGAGTTCGGTCAGCAGGTGTGATCGACAGTTCGCTCGCTCTTCGGGTGTCGGCTCCCGGTTCGTCGGTGACTCGCCGTCTTCGAGGTCTCCCGACGCCTCGCTCGGAAAACACTTCACGGCGTTCGTGTAGAAGGCGTCGTCGCCGAAACCGACTTCCACCATCATTCGCCGAATCCGCCGTCCTGAGTGTCTCGAGGTGTATGCCTTGCCCGTCCAGTTGCCACCCTGCCAGCGGTCCGCGTCGGGATTCCCGTACCCCGGCGCTTCGCCGACGACGACGATGCTTGCGTCCTCCGGTCCGGTTCCCCACGAGATACACTCGCGGGCGTCGACGAGCGCGGGACAGCGGTCGCAGTCGGACTCGAGGACGGTCCGCGAATCGGGAAAAGCGACTTCTCGCAGGTCGCTCGAGTCGGCGTCGGGCGGCGTCATGGGAGACGACTGGGGCCGGGAGCGTTTAGTCTGGGCGATTTCTCGAGACCGATCGTTGCTCCAGGAGCGAACCCGGGGACAAGTTTACCTTCATTCGGTGACTCTGAGGCGATAATGTCGTCAGAACTGCTCGTCGAATCACTGTCGATGCTTCTCTACACCGTTGCCGCGGTCGTTCTCACGGTCGGTGGCGTCCTCGCTGAAGGGGCGAGCCTCCAGCACTTCGGCTCCGGTGAACTGGTCGTCGGACTGTGGCTCGCCGCAATCGGTGCCGTCATGCTCTACGCGGGACTTTACGGAATCGCCTACAAGAAATTGCTCGCGTCCGTCCTGGCGCGCTCGTAGTGTTCTCTCGATCGGTCGAGCCGACCGGAAGCCGTTGCATATAACGCGGTCGGAGCGCGAGTACCGACGTATCGATGTCGCACGTCGCCGGTCACGTCCGTCGATTCCGTCGTCTCGGAGCCGAACTGTGGAGCGACGGGCGTGGACCGATCCTCGTCGCGGTCGCCAGCGGCTGGTTTCTCTCCCTGGGCGTCCGGATGATCTACCCTGCAGTGTTGCCACAGCTCCGAGAAGCGTACGGATTCGACCTGACGCTGGCGGGCGTTCTCATCACTGCTCTGTGGATCGCCTACGCACTCGGCCAGCTACCGGGCGGCGTACTCGACGATCGGTTCGGTAGCCGGAACGTCCTCGTCGTGAGTACCGGCGTCTCCGCGATCGCACTGACGCTCGTCGTCACGGCGGGGTCGGTCGGCGTACTGTTCGGCGCGACGGTCCTGTTCGGCTTCGCGACCGCCCTGTACGGCGTCACGCGGTTTACTCTTCTCTCGACCATCTATCCGGATCGCGGCGGGACGGCGATCGGACTGACGATGGGCGCGGGCGACTTCGGGAACGCGGTGCTCCCGCCCATCGCCGGTGCGCTCGCGGCCGCACTCGCGTGGGAACTCGGTTTCGGGTTCACCATCCCGCTGTTTCTCGTCGCAACCGTCGGACTCTACCTCGCGCTCCCGGCCGGAAGCAGGGACGAATCGTCTGCCGACAGTGACGACACGAACGCAGACGACACCGACTTCACTGACACCGCCCGGCGGATCGCTCGAGCACTCCGGCATCGCCCGGTGATGCTCGTCGCTGCGATCCAGACGCTGGGTTACTGCACCTGGCAGGCGTTTACCGCCTTCTACCCGACGTATCTCGTCGAAATGAAGGGGCTCGAGCCGACCACGGCGACGGTCCTGTTCGGCGGGTTCTTCGCGCTCGGCATCGTCGTCAAGCCGGTCACTGGCTCCATCTACGACGCGTACGGGGCGCGTCGCTCGTTGCCGTTCGTCCTCGGATCGATCACGGTGGCGACGCTGGTGCTCCCGTTCGTCGAGAGCCTCGCCGGTCTCGTCGCCGTTACCGCCGTCGCGAGCAGCGTCCTCGGCTACTCGACGATCTCGTTGACGTATCTCACCGCGTCGTTCCCGGACGACGTTCGGGGAACCGGACTCGGCTCCGTCCGGACGGGGTACATGCTGATCGGGGCCGGGAGCCCGACTGTCGTGGGCGTGCTCGCGAACGCCGACTACTTCGACGAGGCGTTCTTCCTGCTGTCGGCGGTTGCAGCCGTCGCGGTCGTCCTCTCGTTGCTCGTCCCCGAAGAGTAGGGAAACCGGGGTCGTCCCACGCGTCACCGCCGGACTGCCAGTTCGTCCGACGTATCGAGGAGCACACGGACCGATTCTCCTTTAGTCTCGGAGCGAATCACGTCACCTATGAGCAGGTTCGACGATGTCGACGACCAGTACGACCCGCACGACCTCGAACAGCGGGTCTTCGACTACTGGGAGGACGTCGACGCCTACGAGCAAACGGTCGAGCACCGATCCGACGGTGAATCCTTCTTCTTCGTCGACGGCCCGCCGTACACGTCGGGCTCGGCGCACATGGGAACCACCTGGAACAAGACGCTGAAAGACGTCTATCTCCGGTTCCACCGGATGCAGGGCTACGACGTCACCGACCGCCCGGGCTACGACATGCACGGGCTCCCCATCGAAACCCGCGTCGAGGAACGGCTCGGCTTCGAGAACAAGAAGGACATCGAGGAGTTCGGCGAGGAGAACTTCATCCAGGAGTGCAAGGACTACGCCAACGAACAACTCGAGGGACTTCAGCAGGACTTCCAGGATTTCGGCGTCTGGATGGACTGGGACGATCCCTACCGGACGGTCGCACCGGAGTACATGGAGGCCGCCTGGTGGGGCTTCTCGAAGGCCGCCGAACGCGGCTTAGTCGAGAAGGGCCACCGCTCGATTTCGCAGTGTCCGCGCTGTGAGACGGCAATCGCGAACAACGAGGTCGAGTACGAGGACGTCGAGGATCCCTCCATTTACGTCAAGTTCGACCTCGAGGATCGCGAGGGGTCGATCGTCATCTGGACGACCACTCCGTGGACGATCCCCGCAAACACCTTCGTCGCCGTCGACGAGGAGGGTGACTACGTCGGCGTCCGCGCGGAGAAAGAGGGCGAGGAAGAGCTTCTGTACGTCGCCGAAGCCAAACACGAGGACGTCCTCCGCGAGGGTCGCTACGAGGAGTACGAGGTCGTCGAAGAGCTCACCGGCGAGGAACTGATCGGCTGGACGTACGACCACCCGCTCGCCGAACAGGTCCCCCAACACCCCGACCACGAGGGTGCAGGCGAGGTCTACGCCGCCGACTACGTCGACACGGGCGGCGACGGTACGGGCCTCGTCCACTCCGCACCGGGCCACGGTGAGGAGGACTTCGAGCGCGGGCGCGAACTCGGGTTCCCGATCTTCTGTCCCGTCGACGGCGACGGCGTCTACACCGGGGAAGCCGGCAAGTACGAGGATCAGTTCGTCAAGGACGCCGACGACGAGATCATCTCGGACCTCGAGGACGAGGGCGCGCTGCTCGCGTCGGGCACCGTCTCTCACAGTTACGGCCACTGTTGGCGCTGTGATACGGGCATCATCCAGATCGTCACCGACCAGTGGTTCATCACGATCACGGACGTCAAGGACGAACTCTTAGAGAACATCGAGGACAGCCAGTGGCATCCCGACTGGGCCCGGGACAACCGCTTCCGGGACTTCGTCGAGGAAGCGCCGGACTGGAACGTCTCCCGGCAGCGTTACTGGGGCATTCCGCTGCCGGTCTGGACGCCCGAAGACAGGGACGACGACGAGGACATGATCGTCGTCGGCGACCGCGAGGAACTCGCCGAACGGGTCGACCAGGATATCGACCCCGAGGAGGTCGACCTCCACAAGGACACCGTCGACGACCTCACGATCACCGAGGACGGCACCACCTACACTCGCGTCCCCGACGTCTTCGACGTCTGGCTCGACTCTTCGGTGGCGACGTGGGGAACCCTCGACTACCCCGGCGAACAGGAGGCGTTCGACGAACTCTGGCCCGCCGACTTCATCCTCGAGGCCCACGACCAGACGCGTGGCTGGTTCTGGTCGCAACTCGGTATGGGAACCGCCGCACTCGGCGAGATCCCCTACGAGGAAGTCCTGATGCACGGCCACGCGCTGATGCCCGACGGCCGCGCGATGAGCAAGTCCAAGGACATCCTGATCGATCCCCACGAGGCCATCGACCGCCACGGTCGGGACGTCATGCGGCTGTTCCTCCTCTCGAACAACCCGCAGGGCGACGACATGCGGTTCGACTGGGACGGGATGCAGACGATGGAGGACCACCTCCGGACGCTGTGGAACGTCTTCCGGTTCCCACTGCCGTACATGCGACTCGATGATTTCGACCCGCAGGAGACCACCTTGGACGATGTGGACGACGACCTCGAACTCGTCGACGAGTGGGTGCTCGCCCGGCTCCAGTCCACGAAAGCCGAGATGACCGCCCACCTCGAGAACCGCCGCCAGGACAGGGCCGTCGACGCCTTACTCGAGTTCGTCGTCGAGGACGTCTCGCGGTTCTACGTCCAGGCCGTCCGCGAACGGATGTGGGAGGAGGAGGACAGCGACTCCAAGACGGCTGCCTACGCGACGCTCTACCGCGTCCTCCGCGAGACGGTCGCGCTGCTGGCCCCCTACGCGCCGTTCGTCTCCGAGGAGATCTACGGCACGCTCACCGGCGACGCCGAGTACGACACCGTCCACATGTGTGACTGGCCGGAGGTCGACGAGTACTGGGAGGACGAACAGCTCGAGGCGGACCTCGCCTTCCTGCGTGCCATCGAAGAAGCCGGCGCGAACGCTCGCCAACAGGCCGGTCGCAAGCTTCGCTGGCCCGTCCCGCGCGTCGTCGTCGCGGCCGACGACGACCGCGTCGCCGAGGCCGTCGAACGACACACCGGTCTGCTCGAGGACCGGCTCAACGCCCGCGAGGTCGAACTCGTCTCGGCCGAAAACCGCTGGGAGGAGCTCCAGTACAGCGCCGAAGCCGACATGAGCGAACTCGGTCCCGCCTTCGGCGACCGCGCCGGACAGGTGATGAACGCGCTCAACGAGGCCCGCATCGACGAACCGAACCTCGAGGCGCTCGAGGCGGCCGTCGCCGACCACCTCGAGGACGACGAATCCATCGAGGAGTCGATGGTCTCCTTCGTCACCGAGACGCCGGACGACATCGCGGGCACCGCGTTCGGCCTGAACGGAGACGACCACGGCGTCGCCTACGTCGACGCCTCGCTGACCGAAGACATCGAGAGCGAGGGGTACGCTCGCGAGGTCATCCGCCGGGTCCAGGAGATGCGCAAGGACCTCGAACTCGACGTCGAGGAACGGATCGCGCTGGACCTCGCAATCGACGACGACCGCGTTGCCGATCTCGTCGACGAACACGAGGACCTGATCAGCGAAGAGGTTCGTGCCGACGAACTCCGCGCAGTCGAGGACGGTGACGGCCACCGCAAGGAGTGGGACGTCGAAGGTGTAACGATGGAGATCGCGATCGAGCCGCTGGCAGCTGCCGAGGCGTCGGATTAGTCGCCGCGTCGCTACGCAACACGGCATTTTAGTAGTTCGGCTGAAAGGAATCGCCTATGAACGACGGATCTGAATCGTTCTTCGAGATGCTGACGGCGATCACGGCGACTGCGACCCTTCCGCTGGGAATTCTCGCAGCAGTCTTTCTGGGGTTTCCCGCGGCGGCAGCCGTATTCGTGACGGGCTGGCTGTTGCTGGTTCCGGTCTTCGCAATCGCCTCGGACTATCTCGGATCGTCTGGGCACGAGATCGACGAAGTAGCACAGGTCCACGAAAGGGTTACGAGTCACTCGAGTGAGCACTCCACCGACACTGACCGACCGTCGAGCGACGACCCTCTCGAGACGCTGCGCGCCCGGTATGCCCGCGGGGAGATCGACGACCTCGAGTTCGAACGTCGACTCGAGCAACTGGTTGCGACCGAGGATGGTCCCGAGGCGGTTCCTGGGGGGACGCTAGAATCGACGTCCGACGGCGGATCGCCGGTCGATGCTGACGACGATCGGATCCGCGAACGCTAACTCGGGGTGAGTCCGTTCACAGTGGTCTCGGCTTCTCTCACTCGGAATCACCACAAAAGTCTTGACCGTCACTTTCGAGTATACGTTCGTGAGCTACCGGGTCGTCGCTGTGATGGTTTTTCTGCTCGTCGCGTCGCTTCCGGCCGGAGTTGCCGGAGCCGCGGGTAGCGGTTCGACGGCCGGCGCTGCTGGCGATCGGATCGGCCCAGCAGGAGCGGTTGCGACTGTCGACGACGAGATCGTCGTCGATCGCAGTGAACAGTTCGCGACGTCGGTCGCGTCGTCGAGCGACACCCTCCATCGGGCGACGACCCTTCGACAGTTGCCCGACGAACCCGGCGAGTTCGAGGCCGAGATGACGTTCGAGTTACCCGACCCCGTCACTGGGCTCGAGGTCGATATCGTTTCGCCAGGGACGGTCGAGTCGACTGACGGCTTCGAGGAGACTGCAGACGGCACCTACGAGTGGACCGAAACGACCGATACGCCGTCGATACGCATGACGGTGCCCGCGGATCGAACCGGCTACGAGGGACACCATCGGGTCGGTTCGACGAACGACTCGACCGGGACGCTGTCTGCTGGTTCGGGCGGAGGCTACAGCTTCGTCGACACAGGCGAGTGGGGTATCGTCCAGGTTCCCCAGGTTGGCCTCTCCTGGCGAGAGACAGAATCCGTCGGCTTCGAGTCGACCGCAACCGTCGACGGACCGGGTGCGACCGGCGGCGACATCGCCGTCTTCGGCGAGGTGACCGAACACGAACGGACCGTCGACGGCGAGCGGCACAGGCTAGTCGTCCCCGAAGCGGCCGACCTGAAAGAATCCCCCGAGGACGTCCTCGAGACGCTCGCCGCTGGCAGCGACGCCCTCGAAGTCGGCGAACGGCCGGACGAACTGTTCGTCGTCGCGGCCCCGACCGACGTCGAGTGGGGACCTCGCGGACTCCAGTACGGTGAGGGCGACGCCTGGGTCCGTGCCGATGCACCGATCGACGAACCCGACAACGTCTGGCTTCACGAATACGTCCACGTTCGCCAGGCCTTCGCCGGCCCACAGGACGGCGTCGCGACCGAGACGGAGTGGCTGATCGAGGCCCAGGCCGAGTACTACGCGGCCCTGATCTCCCTCGAGAAGGGGTTGATCGGGTTCGACGAGTTCCAGCGATTCCTCGAGCGCGGCGAGCAGTCACCCTATGCCAACGACGTCCTCGTCGAACCCAATAGCTGGGAGGACGAGACCGACTACGTGAAGGGACCGCTGGTCTACGGCGAACTCGACCGACAGCTTCGACTCGAGACCGACGGTGACCGAACGCTCGAGGACGTCTTCCGGGAACTCAACGCACGGGCGGACAAGGGGACGGTGACCGAGAGCGACTTCCTCGGAGCACTCGAGAACGCGGGCGGTACGGAAGTCCGCGAGAGCGCCGAACGCTACACGCGGACGAAGGCCGTGCCGTCGACGTGGGATCGATCCGAGCACGAGGCGGCGTTCGACCAGCCGATCTCGACGATGGAGTATCGGTTCGCCACGGAGTCGATCTCGGTCGGGGACGAGTCCTGGAAGCAGTGGGACCGCGACGGCGAGACGACCACTGCGGTTCCGGTTGGCGAACCCGTGACCGTCCCCGTCGCCGTCGAGAACGTCGGCGACCGCGACGGCACCTACGACGCCACCTTGCAGGTCGACGGCAGCGTCGTCGACCACGCACAGGGAAGCCTGACAGCGGGCGACCGAACGACCGAGCGACTCGAGTGGACCCCACCCCAGCAGGGCGTCTACGACCTCCGCGTCGGGAGCGAGACGATGACCGTGTTCGTCCGCGGCCCCTCGAGCGTCACTGTCTCCGACCTCGCCGTCGAACCCGACGACGTCGATCCCGGCGAATCGGTGACGGCGACGGCGACGGTCGAAGCCGCGGACGACCGACCCGGCGCGGCGGTGCTCCCGGTCCGCACGCCAGAGGGTGTCGCCGCCGAGGAATCCGTCGTCGTTCGACCCGGCGAGACGGCGACGCTCGAGTCCGACCTCGCGTTCGACGAGGACGGCTACTACGAGGTCGCCGTCGGCAATCAGAAGACGACGGTGTCAGTCGGTGGGCTCCCGGCGGCCCAACTCGAGGAAGTACCCGGCTTTGGTGCGGTGACTGCAGTGGTCGCGGTGTTCGTGATGCTCGTCGTCTCGCTGTGGCGACGTCGACTTTGAGGTGGGTCGTTTCGAGAGCAGGTCAGTTGGCACCTTCACTTACAGCGGGGAGCGTAAACGAAATCGTCGTCCCTTCGCCCGGTTCGGACTCGAGCCAGATGTCGCCGCCGTGTTTGTCGACGATTCGCTTGCACAGCGCGAGCCCGATTCCCGTCCCCTCGTGTTCTTCGTGACTGTGGAGTCGCTGAAACACCTCGAAAACCCGATCCGTGTCCGACGCGTCGATGCCGATCCCCTCGTCGCTGACCGAAACCATCCACTCGTCGTCCTCGCGAGTGGCGGAAATCGTCACTCGAGGCACCCCTTCGCCGCTGTACTCGATAGCGTTGGAAAGTAGATTCTGGAAGAGTTGCCGGAGTTGGCTGGCGTCGCCCTGAACGGTCGGCAACGACTCCGTCGTGATCTCGGCGTCGGTCTCCTCGATTCGCACGTCGAGATCTTGCAGGACGTCATCTATCACTGCCTCGAGATCGACCGAACCGAGACCGTTATCCTGCGTATCGATTCTGGAGTAGGTGAGGATGCCTTCGATCATCTTCTCCATCCGCTCGGCACCGTCGACGGCGAACTCGATGAACTCGTCGGCGTCCTCGTCGAGTTCGTCGCCGTACTGCTGCTCGAGCAGTTGCAGGTAGCTCGTAACCATTCGTAACGGCTCCCGAAGATCGTGAGAAACGGCGTAGGCGAACTGCTCGAGTTGTTCGTTCGACTGCTCCAGTCGGCGCTGGTACTCGTAGCGCTCGGTGATGTCGAAGTGTGCGACGGCGACGTATCGTCGACCGTCGTCGGTGAACGGCGCTGCCCGCATGAGAAACCACCGCTGTTCGTCGGGAGAGTGGCACGGATATTCGTGTTCGAACAGCTCTCGCTCGCCGTCGAGAATTTCGGCCAGGCCGTCGGCGACGGTCCGTGCGGTCTCCGTCTCCGCCTGTGCGGTGACCTCGAGATAGTTGGTCCCGACCGTGTCCGGCCGGAGTTCGATCTCGTTTGCCTTGCCGAACTCCTGCCACGCCCGGTTCGTATGTAGGATCATCCCCTCGTCGTCGAGGATCGCGAAGTTGATCGGAAGCGTATCGACAGCGGCTGGAACGAGGGCCTCCGGCTCCCGAGAGGTCATGAACGAGTCCAGTCGAGCGATGGGGAAAACGTTGTTCCTGGCTGGGCCAACGAACACGACCCTAGAGTACGAGCCGTCTGCAGGGCGTTGTCGTCCTCACTCGAGTGCGACTCGGAACCGACACGCATCCGCGTCTTCGTGCACACAGTCGATCTTCTCGACGACTGCGCCGGCATCGAACTCGGAAACGAACCCCTCCAGAACGCCGTGTGCCAGCGAGCAGTACTCCCGCTGGGAGCGGTAGGTGACGACGACCGTGTTCCCCTCGTCGGCGACCCGTCCCGACACCTCGGGCAGCGAGACGCCATCGATACCGCTCTCGATGTCGGCCGCTATCGCCTCGAGTTCCAGGAGAACGGTGTGTAGCTCCCGATCGTCGGCGACGTGGGCGTCGAACGTCGCGAGCAGTGCCGGTGCGAGCCGCCGACCGAAGTCACGTTCGATCCCCTCTCTGCTCTGGGCGGCACTGTTCGAGAGTGCCGTGAGGAGTGCCTCGAGTTCGCGGTCGTCGTACCGCGAGACCGGCAGGTACAGCGTCGTCTCGACGGCTGCTCGCTCGAGGACGGCGTCCCATGCCGTTTCGTCGGTGTGCTCGACGACGTACTCCTCGAGGGTTTTGGGGACGATTCCGTGCATCGATTCGGCGATTTGACCGCTCGAGCGTCGATTGTGCCGCTCTCGGCGGTCGGTATCGCCTACGTGTCGCCGACGGCTACTTACCCGTTGTGGCCCCCTGTCCGCAGAGTTACAGGTGGTCTGCGATCGCTGGCGCGACGGAGACGGCGCTTGCCTCGCGTTCGATGGTGTCGGTGCCGTAGATCGCTTCGACGCCGGCCCGTGCGAGTTTCGCGTACGCGTTGCGAGCCAGCAGCGGGTGGACGCAGGTAACGAAGACGCGACCGACGTCTCGCTCGTTCAGGACGCCGATGGCCTCGCTCATCGTCGATCCCGTCGCGATGATGTCGTCGGTGACGACGACGTCCCGGCCGGCGACGTCGACGTCGCTCGGCGAAATCTCGACTTCGGTACCGGAGTGGCGGGTCTTCTCGAAGTAGTCGGTCTCGCCCTCGCCGTAGACATCCCGGACCGTCTCGGCGAGATCGATCGCGCCCGCGTCGGGAGAGAGGAAAACGGGGTTGGCGAGGTTGCCGGGAAGCGGTTCGGCCAGCCGTCCTGCAGCGTCGACCGGCGTCGCCGTCGGCTCGAAGAACTCGCAGACGGCCTCCTCGTGTGGCGTGACCGTCAGCACGCGATCTGTCCCCGTCGAGATGGCTCGAGCAACCGCCCGTGCGGAGATCGGATGCCCTTCCTCGAAGAGTTTGTCCTGGCGAGCGTAACCCATGTACGGGACGACGGTGACGACCTCCTCGACGCCGGCCTCCCGAACGGCGTCCTGTAGCTGGAGCAGTTCGACGTGTGCATCGCTCGAGACGGTCGAGGCGACGACGACCGCTCGCTCGCCATCGGCGTCGGCCGCTTCGGGAACCGCGGCGAGCAGTTCGCCGTCGGGAAACCGGTCGTACTCGACGGCGGCGAGCGGTTCGTCGAGTTCGTCCGCGAGCGCCGCGGCGAGCGACTGTGAGCTGGATCCGCTAACGATCATATTCGGAGTCACAGCGCGGGGCGTAAACCCGCTTTCGTTCTCTCGGTCCGGTCTCTGCTCTCGATCGGATCGAACGCCTTCGAAAACCCGTTCGAGTCCTATCCACCGAAACTGGCGTCCCCGTCGCCGCACGGCCCGCCGTCGGTGTCGCCCAGAACCGACAGGTCGCCGTTGCGATCGACGAACGCGAGGAGGTTGAGACAGTCCGGTTCGTTCCACGTCTCCGCGTTCACCTGGATGGGGTCGTTCTCGTCGAGACGGGCGATCACCCGGAACGAGCCTGCCCCGTCCGACCACTCCCGACCGAGGTCCAGTCCGTCGCCGGCCTCGAGTTCGTGGGTCGTCCAGTGTTCGACGCCGCCGTCGAACTCGACGATGACGTCGATCGTGTGTGTCTGGTCGTCGACGTTTTCGACGCTGATTTCGCCGAGGATCGTCTCGTCGGGGTTGGAACTGACCTCGCTTTCGGTCTCGGGATCGGCGTTCGCTTCGTTTTCGTCTCCCCCCTCACCGTCGCCTTCCTCGTCGGTCGAGCAGCCGGCGATCACGCCCGCGAGCGCGGTTCCGGCCCCTGCCAGAAGGTGTCGTCGCGATAGGCTCATACGACTTCCACAGTCACCGGGGGAAGTTAATCCTACGTCAGACGACGTTGCACCGATCTAACACTATCGCAGCACAGCCAGCCCGGTTACGTCGCGGACGCCGATCGACCGACCCCGCCACTCGCCGTCGCCTGCAATTTCGACGGTTCCCGTCTCCGTCACGGCGTAGAGATACCCGTCGTAATCGATGGCGACGATCCGGTCGTCCGCGTTCGCTCGAGTCTCGTCCTCGCGCCACTCTTCGTCGACGTACTCGTAGACGCTCCTGTCACTGACGGCGTGGGCACGGGAGAGCGAACCCGGACTCGAGCGGGAATCGGCTGCGACCGCGTCGAACGGTCGCTCGTAAATCTTCATCCAGCCGTTACCCAGTTTGTAGAGGCCGTCACCGGTCGCCGCAAGGGGGACGCCGGCCGCGCCGACGTCGCGAACGTCGCTCAGTCCGGCGTGCTCGAGTTCGTCGCCATGGACGCGGTAGACGCCGTCGTCGGTTCCGACGAGGTCGCCGTCGATCGCCCGCACTTCGTCGATCGTTGCGGTTCGTCTCTCGTCGCCGCCTTTCGGCTCGAGGACGGTCCACTTCCCGTTGGCTTCCAGTCGAGCGACCCGGCCGTCGGGTCCGGCCGCAACGAGACGCTCGTCGACGTAGCCGACGGCGACCGCGGGACCGAATCCGGTCTCGGCGAACGTGGGTTCGTCGCTCTCCTCGGACGCGAGAACCAGCGCGTCCTCGTCGGTTGCGACCGCCACGCGACCGTCGCTGGCGGCCACGTCGCGGGCGTCACATCGCGCACAGAGCGAAAACTCGCCGACGTTGTCGCCCGCGATCCGGACCCGGACGACGCCCATCGGACTCGAGACGTACGCCTCGGTCGCCTCGTCGCGGTCGCCGTAGACGCGTTTTTCCTCGATCGAGAGCATACTCGAAGCGTCGGGGGCCCGAACCGAAAGGGTTCCGTCTGGACCGTCGCCGGAAGCAAGGCTTCGGTGGCCTCGAGGCGTCTCCGGAATTCCTATGGGGAATCCCGTCGGACTAGTACCCGATGGAAGTGTTCGGATCTAGCGGGACACGCGGCGTCGCCAACGACGAACTGACGCCCGCGTTCGTCCTGCGCGTCGCGAAAGCGGCGGGGACGGCCTGGGGGGTCGATCGGGTTGCAATCGCACGGGATACGCGATACACCGGCCGAATGCTCGCCGACGCCGCCGCGAGCGGGCTGGCGAGTACGGGAACCGACGTCGACCGCCTCGGAGTCGTCCCCACGCCGGGGGCACAGTTCTACGCCGAACGCGAGGGTGTTCCAGTGATCGTCGTCACGGCCTCGCACAATCCACCGCAATACAACGGGATCAAACTCGTCGGCCGCGACGGCGTCGAACTCGCCGTCGCTGACTTAGAGCGAATCGAGGAAGCGCTGCTCGCCGAGAGCTACACCGTCGCGCCGTGGGACGAGACGGGACGCGTCCGCGAAGTCGAGGGCGTCACCGATGACTACGTCGACGCCCTGCTCGAGTCGGCCGACCGTGAGAAAATCGCCGACGCCGAACTGACGGTCGCGCTCGACCCTGGCCACGGAGCGGGTTCGCTGACCAGCCCCGAGTTCTTCTGGGAACTGGGCTGTCGCGTCGTCACCGTCAACGGTCAGCCCGACGGCCATTTCCCCGGACGCGATCCCGAACCCGTCCCGGACAACCTCACGGACCTCGGTCGGCTGGTTCGGGCGACCGACGCCGACGTCGGCATCGCACACGACGGCGACGCCGACCGTGCGATCTTCTTCGACGAGAACGGCGAGTACGTCGAGGGCGACGCCACCCTCGCGGCGCTCGCAGCCGCGGAACTCGAGGCCGGCGACACGACGGTTTCGGCGGTCAACGTCTCCCAGCGACTCGTCGACGTCGTCACCGAGGTCGACGCCGAACTGGAGTTGACGCCGATCGGCTCGACGAACATCATCACTCGGATCGAGGAACTCGAGGACAAGGGCAAGCGCGTGCCGATCGCAGGCGAGGGCAACGGTGGGATCTTCTTCCCCGGCTACCGGCTCTCGCGGGACGGCGCGTTCACGGCCGCACGGTTCCTCGAACTCGTCGCCGAGCGACCGGTCAGCGAGATCGTCGCGCCCTACGACGGCTACGCGAACGTCCGGCGCAACATCGAGTACGAGTCGACCGCCGAACGCGACGCGATGTTGGACGCGGCGGCCAACCACGCTCACTCCGCGGACGCCGAACTGAACACTCGAGACGGCTACCGGCTGGATTACGGCGACGCGTGGGTGCTGGCCCGTCCCTCCGGAACCGAGCCGCTGGTCCGCATCTACGCCGAGGCCCGCGACGCCGACCGCGCGAACGGACTGGCCGAAGAGCTGTACGAGACGCTGCTCGACGCGAAAGAAGACGCCTGAGTTCCTTCTCCCTGCCGGCAGTAGTCCTTTCCGTCGCTTCGTGGTGGGCAGACGTAGGCCGTGAGTAGCGAAACCGTCCTTTCCACAGCCCGGTCGCTCGAGAGGCGGCCGGACGGCGACCGATGAGCCGACGCGAGGCCGACGATGCGCCTGCGTCACAGCCCGATCCGCTGATCGGGGCGAGCTCGTCCACCGATGCAGCGTTACACTGGCTGTACCTCCACGGCGACCGGCGCGTCCTCACCGGCCTCCTGATCGTCGGCGTCTTCGTCGCCTGCCTGCTGTTGATCGCCGCTGACCTCATCACGCCCGCCGAAGAAGGCGACATCACCGCCATCGCCGCGGCGCTGGTCGGCGGCATGCTCCCCTTCATCACCATCGTCCTCGCGATCAACCAGCTCATCCTCTCCGAGGAGTTCGGCACGACCGGCGCGTTCTTCGAACGGCTCGAGGAGAGCCGGAAGTACCGGCGATCGATCGAGGACCACACCGGCTACCGGCCCAGTCCGGTCGAACCCTCGGAGTTCCTCCGGGTGCTGATCGAGGCCAAGCGTCGGACGTCGCTCGGACTGCAGAACGTCTGTGCCGACGCACCCCCGGAGCTTCGGTCGGACGTCGACGACTTCGTCTCGACGACGGGACCACGAGACGAAGAGGCAGTCGAGACCCTCGAGGGGACGAGCTTCGGCACCTTCACCGTAATCTCCGTCATTCTCCACTACAACGACCCCTGGCAGCTCCAGGAGATACGCCAGATCCGGGAGTTTCACCACCACGCGCTCTCGGAAGCAGCCGAAAACCAGCTCGATCGACTCGAAACCTTACTGGGAGACATTCACGTCGCCCGCCAGTACTTCAAAACAGTCTACATGCAACAGGAGCTGGCGGATCTCTCGAAGATCCTGCTGTACGTCGGATTCCCGACGCTACTCGGTGGTGCGTTCATCATCGTCGGTTACGGGAACTTTCTCGCGCTCGGGTTTCACCCGTACGTCTACGTCGTGGTCGTCACCGTGACGATCACGGCGCTTTTCAGCCCCTTCGCCGTCCTGCTGGCGTACGTCCTCCGAATCGCGACGATCGCACGCCGCACGGCCGCCGACTTCGGGCCGTTCGTCCTCCAGAAACAGATCCCCCGGGAGGCCATCGAGACCAGCGACGCGGGAGAGTCTCGAGACGACTAACGTATAGTAACAACTGCAACTATTTACACACTGATCGCACAGCTGTCGTGCGATCAGGTGTTCATTGACTTGCAGTGGCTACTATAGCTCACGACAGGAACTGCTTTCCGTATCTCGTTCCCACGCGTTCCGTCGCCAGCAATAGCCGGTGGGCGACGAGCAACACCGCGACTGCGAGCACGATCAACGCCCCCTCGAGCAGCGTCGAGAGCAAGCCGAGCGAGACGATCAGCGTGGTCGCGCAGGCGGGTGGATGCCGGGTGTCCGTCGCGAGCATCCCGCCCGCGGTCAGCGTCGTCGCTAGGACGCCGCTGGCCGCGAGGCGAAGCCCCTCGAGCGATCCGGGAGCGGTCGTCGCAGTCATCGAGATTCCCGACGCGAGCAGGTGGTAGGCGAAGAGGCCGGCGACGACGCCGATCGCGTGGCCGCCGATCACTCGCCGGGGCGACGTCGCCTCGCTGTCCTGGAACATCGCGAGCACGAACGCGGACGGGCCGAGGCTGGGGAACAACATCGGCAGTCCCGACAGCCACGCCATCGCTGCCGTCGTCGAGATCAGCAGGCCGGTGTGTATCGTCGTCCCCGTCCGGTCGTCCATGGCCGTCGGTTGGGGTTTCGCGTGCAAAACACCGGTGATTCGTACGTGATCACTCCCCGCGAGGAACGATCGTCACCGGAACCGACGAACGCCGGGTTACGGCCTCGGCAACGCTGCCGAGCAACATCCGTGAGACGCCGGAGCGCCCCTCGCTTCCCATCACGATGGCGTCGACGTCTTCCTCGCGGGCGTACTCGAGAATCGCTTCGGCGGCCGTCCCCTCTACGATGGCGGTGTCGACGTCTCGATCGTGTCGGGTCGCGATCTCTCGGACGTCGTCGAAGAACTCGGGGTCGCGGTCGCGGTCTGCGGTATCGGGGACCGCCGCTCCCCCTCCGTAGGCGGCCTCGAGGTCGTCGACCGAGTGGACGACGGTGAGTTCCGCGTCGGGAAAGACCGCAAGTGCGTGCTCGAGCGCCCGGCGCGCGGTCTCGGAGTCGTCCATCGGGACGAGCAGGTGACGGGACATGGCCAACGATTCGAGCGCCGCGAAGAAAGCGTTCGGGTCTACAGGCGGAGCAGGCCGAGTGCCTCGGGGCTTGACCCCGAGGGTGAAGGCCGTAAGCCCCACTAAACATGTTCCGTCCGCTCGATATACTGCTCAACCGTTTCGGTCGAGACATCGCCTGCCGTTCCGACGTAGTACGATTCCTCCCAAAATCCGCCACCCCACAGGTATTCCTCCAAGAACGGTTCGTGCTGTTCCCACATCTCCCGTGCCGTGATGCTCTTAACCGTCCGCACGATTTCGCTCGGTGAGTGCTTCGGATGGGCTGACAGAAACAGGTGTACGTGGTCGGGAGAAATGTGGAGTGCTAGTATCTCGTAGCCGTACTCGTCGCACACATCGCGGAAACTCGCTTCCAGTGATTCCTCGATTGGTTCGAGAATCGCATTGCGATACTTCGA